>NZ_JBCNBW010000053.1:0-36547 GCF_050478865.1 Aeribacillus pallidus
TTTTACGAGGATATGTTATATGTCATTGTTGATTTTTAGCAAGTTATTCACATGAAGCGAAAGGCGGCGACTCCAGCGGGAACAAGAAGCCGCAAGACCCATACTTGAGCGTAGCGAGGGAAGCGGCTTGCGGCTTGCCCGCGGAAAGCGTCCGCCTGTAGCGAAATGTATAAATATCAACAGTATCATTTAACAGAGGAATTATGAAGGTGATGTTTTTGTCAATTAATCATCAGTTGGACATAACATTTCATCATGGTTGATCACTTAGCTTGAGTCCGGTTGTTTACTGTTTTTCTTTCAAATTGAAAGTATATATAGTAAAATGGCAATAGCCATAGCTAGTTTTTAAAAGGGGGAACGACGAATGTCCATTGAATTAAAAACAAAATACGGTCATATCGATATTACGGATGAAGTAATTGCTACTATTGCAGGAGGCGCAGCGGTCGATTGCTACGGCATTGTCGGTATGGCTTCAAAAAACCAAATCAAAGATGGCTTGACGGAAATCTTGAGAAAAGAAAATTTTACTCGTGGTGTAGTTGTACGCCATGAAAACGATGAAGTACATATTGATATGTATATCATCGTTAGTTACGGAACGAAAATTTCTGAGGTTGCACATAATGTGCAGACAAAGGTAAAATACACGCTGGATAAAACCGTCGGATTAGCGGTGGATTCTATTAATATATATGTGCAAGGAGTTCGAGTAACGAACCCGTAGTGTAAGGAGGAAACATAAGTGTCGATAACGTCGTTGGATGGAAAGCGTTTTGCGGAGATGGTCATTCAAGGAGCAAACCATTTATCACAAAACGCAAAAATGGTGGATGCGTTAAACGTATTCCCTGTACCGGATGGGGATACTGGTACAAATATGAATTTGTCAATGACATCCGGTGCAAAAGAAGTAAAAATGAATGTTCAAGATCATATTGGAAAGGTAGCTGCATCTCTTTCGAAAGGTTTACTAATGGGTGCTCGCGGGAATTCTGGGGTGATATTATCCCAGCTTTTTCGTGGGTTTTCTAAAGCCATCGAGCAAAAGGCTTCAATTAATAGTCGTGAGCTAGCAAAAGCGTTCGATGCGGGAGTCAAAACGGCTTACAAAGCAGTAATGAAACCTGTTGAAGGGACAATTTTAACAGTTGCTAAAGATGCAGCCAATAAAGCGTTACAAATCAGTGAAACGGAAACTGATATTGTAAAGCTCATGGAGGAAGTTGTCAAAGAAGCAAAGGCTTCATTACAACGCACTCCGGAATTATTACCCGTTTTAAAAGAAGTAGGGGTAGTGGATAGTGGAGGACAAGGCCTCGTGCTTGTATACGAAGGCTTTTTATCTGTATTGAAGGGCGAAGAGCTACCTCAATTTCCTTTAGATACCCCATCGATGGAAGAGCTCGTGAAAGCTGAACACCATAAAAGTGTTCAATCGTTTATGAATACGGAAGATATTACTTTCGGATATTGTACCGAATTTATGGTGAAATTTGAAAGTGAAAAGCTCAAACAACATCCGTTTTCTGAAGAAGATTTCCGTCAACAATTAAGTGAAATTGGAGATTCGTTGTTAGTTATTTCGGACGAGGAAATTGTTAAAGTCCATGTTCATACAGAACAGCCAGGTGAAGCGTTAACATACGGGCAGCGTTACGGAAGCCTAATAAACATTAAAATTGAAAACATGCGTGAGCAACATTCTTCTATTGTTGCAAACGAACAACCATATTCGACTAAATCGAAAGGAAAAGCAAAGTATGGAATTGTGACCGTTTCTATGGGGGAAGGAATCCGTAACCTATTTAAAAGCATCGGTGCAACCGCCGTTATTGAAGGTGGACAGACGATGAATCCGAGCACGGAAGATATTTTAAAAGCGATTAATGATGTTCACGCTGAAAAAGTGATTATTTTACCGAACAATAAAAACATTATTCTAGCTGCCCAACAAGCTGCAGAAGTCGCAGAGCAAAAAGTCGTCGTCGTTCCATCAAAGACAGTTCCTCAAGGTATGGCAGCTTTATTAGTGTTTAATCCAAATGCAAGCCTAGAAGAGAACGAAACTGCAATGAATGAAGCGCTTTCCTATGTGAAAACGGGTCAAGTGACTTTTGCTGTGCGTGATACGGTCATAGATGGCGTGAATATTAATAAAGATGACCATATGGGTATTTTAGATGGAAAAATTATTACTTCCAATCGTGATCGCCTTGAAACAGCGAAACAGCTTTTAGCTGAAATGATCGATGAGGAGAATGAAATTGTAACGATTCTTTATGGACAAGATGCTCCACAAGAAGAAGTTGATGAAATTGTAGAGTATGTAGAGGAACAATTTGATCACGTCGAAGTGGAAGTTCATGAAGGTAAACAACCGTTGTATTCCTATATTTTTTCAGTTGAATAAAAACAAGAAATAGAAGGGGACTCCCCTTCTATTTCCATATAAAAACTGATTTATCGGGGAAGGGAGATCTCACAATGAAGTATAAAAGCGTCTTTGATATTATTGGTCCTATCATGATAGGTCCTTCTAGTTCACATACAGCAGGAGCCGCTCGAATTGGACGTGTTGCGAGAAGTTTGTTTGGACGACAACCGCAATGGGCGGAAATTTCTTTTTACGGTTCGTTTGCAAAAACGTATAAGGGGCATGGCACTGATGTAGCGATTGTCGGTGGATTACTCGACTTTGATACGTATGACGATCGAATTATTCGTTCATTAGAAATTGCTAAAGATCTAGGAATGAAAATTCGATTTTATGAAGAGGATGCGATTACGGACCATCCGAATACAGCCCGTATCAAAATTGGAGACGATCAAGGCGAATTAGAATTAGTTGGTATATCCATCGGTGGAGGAAAAATTGAAATAACCGAACTTAATGGCTTCCAGCTGAAACTTTCAGGCCATCATCCAGCAATTTTAGTTGTTCATAATGACCGCTATGGCGCTATCGCCTCGGTATCCAATGTGTTAGCAAAATACGAAATTAACATTGGTCATATGGAAGTATCCCGGAAAGAAAAAGGAAAGCTTGCATTGATGACGATTGAGGTTGACCAAACGATTGAGGAATCGATATTAGATGAAATTCGCTCACAACCAAACATTTTACAAGTAACAAAAATCGTTGAATAAAGTCATCGTGCAATGTGCTGTCTCTTAAGATATGCCGATGGAAAAAGGAGGAAGAGGTATGCTATTTCGTAATGTAGCAGAACTAGTGGAACTTGCAGAAAGTCAAAAGAAACCAATTTCCGAAATTATGATTGAACAAGAAATGATGGTTTCCGGGAAGACGCGTGAAGAAATATTTGCGGCGATGGAATTAAATTTAGACGTCATGGAAAAAGCGGTGGAACGAGGTCTTCAAGGTGTTACTTCTCACTCAGGACTCACTGGTGGCGATGCAGTACTCATTCAACAATATATTCAGAAGGGCCAATTTTTATCAGGGGAAACCATTCTTGATGCGGTTAGTAAAGCGGTTGCAACTAATGAAGTGAATGCCGCGATGGGAACGATTTGTGCAACTCCGACAGCCGGCTCCGCTGGAGTCGTTCCAGGGACGCTTTTTGCGTTAAAAAATAAATTGCAGCCGACGCGTGAACAAATGGTGCGCTTTTTGTTTACAGCCGGTGCTTTCGGATTTGTTGTGGCGAATAACGCCTCGATTTCTGGTGCAGCAGGGGGCTGTCAAGCGGAAGTTGGTTCAGCTGCGGGAATGGCGGCAGCAGCGATTGTAGAAATGGCTGGGGGGACACCATCCCAATGCGCGGAAGCGATGGCTATTACGTTAAAAAATATGCTTGGACTCGTTTGTGATCCTGTTGCCGGTCTGGTCGAAGTACCTTGTGTTAAGCGAAACGCAATGGGAGCTGCCAATGCCATGGTGGCCGCTGATATGGCTTTAGCAGGTGTAACAAGCCGTATCCCGTGTGATGAAGTGATTGATGCCATGTTTAAAATTGGACAGACGATGCCATCTGCACTTCGCGAAACCGCACAAGGAGGGTTAGCGGCTACTCCAACAGGTCGTGAGCTTGAAGCGAAGATCTTTGGAATACCGCTAACAAAAAGTGACAAATAAACTTCATGAACCGGTAACCATTTTAAAAGGGGTAGGCGAAGAAACGGCAGATGGCTTAGCGCAAATGGGGATTTATACGATTCAGCACTTAATTGAATATTTCCCGTATCGATATGACGATAACCGATTAAAAGATTTAGCAACATGTCAGCACGAAGAACGCGTTACGGTCGAGGGAAAAGTTCATAGCGAACCAGTCGTTACGTATTACGGTCGAAAAAAATCCCGTCTTACTGTACGCTTATTAGTTGGTCGCTATTTAATTCAAGTTGTTTTCTTTAATCAACCTTACTTAAAAAAGAATTTATCTTTAAATGCCATCATCACGGTTACCGGAAAGTGGGATAAATATCGCCAAACCATTACCGCGAGCGAATATCGCCTTGGCCCATTTCAGCAACAATCCGAATTTGAGCCTGTATATTCCATAAAAGGGTCCATTACGACCAAATCATTGCGAAAATTTATCTCACAAGCACTTCAGCGATTTCATAACGAAATCGTAGATCCGTTGCCAGAGTCTTTGCGTCATCAATATAAATTATTGCCTCGCCATGAGGCGATTCGGGCCATCCATTTTCCAAACGACGAACGTGAGATGAAACAAGCGCGACGCCGGTTTGTATATGAAGAATTTTTATTATTCCAGTTAAAAATGCAAGGCCTCAGAAAATTCGAGCGGGAAAACTCGACAGGTGTTCAACACCACATAAACCATGAGCAAGTATCATCGTTTATTCAATCACTGCCCTTTCCATTAACGAACGCTCAAAAGAGAGTCGTAAAAGAAATCTTAACCGATATGCAATCTCCTTATCGGATGAATCGCCTCCTTCAGGGGGATGTTGGATCAGGAAAAACAGTCGTGGCGGCGATTGCCTTGTTAGCATCGGTTTCTAGTGGGTTTCAAGGTGCTTTGATGGTACCGACGGAAATTTTAGCGGAACAACATGCGGAATCTTTGTACAACTTATTAGCTCCAGTCGGAATTAAAACGGCTTTGTTAACGAGCTCGGTAAAAGGAAAGGTCCGGAAAGAAATTTTACAACGGTTAGTTTCTGGGGAAATTGATGTCGTCGTTGGTACGCATGCTTTAATTCAAGAAGATGTTCAATTTCGTCAGTTAGGTCTTGTCATAACCGATGAGCAACATCGGTTTGGAGTTGAGCAACGTCGGGTATTGCGGGAGAAGGGAGAAAATCCTGATGTGTTATTTATGACCGCGACACCAATCCCGAGAACCTTGGCGATTACTGCGTTTGGAGAAATGGATGTGTCCATTATTGATGAGATGCCAGCTGGCAGGAAGCCAATTGAGACGTATTGGGCCAAACACGATATGTTAGAGCGTGTGTTACGTTTTATGGAAAAAGAATTAGCAAAAGGAAGACAAGCATATGTTATTTGTCCTCTAATCGAAGAATCGGACAAATTAGATGTACAAAACGCCATTGACGTACACGCTCAATTAACTCACTTCTTTCAAGGGCGATATAAAATCGGCTTAATGCATGGTCGTCTCACCAATGAAGAAAAAGAAGAAGTGATGAAACAATTTAGTCAAAATAAAGTGCAAGTATTAGTTTCAACGACTGTTGTGGAAGTTGGCGTCAATGTTCCGAATGCTACCTTCATGCTCATCTATGATGCAGAACGGTTCGGTTTAGCTCAACTCCATCAGCTAAGAGGACGCGTTGGGCGCGGTGACCATCAATCGTACTGTATTTTGTTAGCTGACCCGAAAACCGATGTAGGGAAGGAACGAATGAAAATTATGACCGAAACGAACGACGGTTTCGTACTTAGTGAGCGAGATCTAGAACTTCGTGGACCAGGTGATTTTTTTGGGAAAAAACAAAGTGGTGTGCCAGAATTTAAAATTGCCGATATGGTTCATGACTACCGTGCTTTAGAAGTTGCTCGTCAAGATGCGCAACGATTAATCGAGTCCACCTCTTTTTGGGAAGATGATGAATATCGTCTGTTAAGAGAATATTTACTCTCAACTGGAGTTTTATCAGGGGAAAAATTAGATTAATCTTTGGAAACAGATTGCTAGATTTATCTTGCAATCTGTTTTTTTAAATTATATACTACTGTTAGTACTAGGTACTAATAGCACGGAAGGTGTCTTGATTCGTATGCGATTATCTAAAAAAGAACGTCAAAAGCAGTTACTCAAAACGATAAAAGAAAATCCTTTTGTTACAGATGAAGAATTAGCTGAACAATTTAAAGTAAGTGTACAAACCATTCGGTTAGATCGTTTGGAATTATCCATACCGGAACTACGCGAGCGAATTAAACATGTAGCTGAGAAAAGATTTGCTGATGAAGTTCGCTCGTTACCAATAGACGAAGTAATTGGTGAAATGATTGACGTTCAGCTCGATCACAGTGCCATTTCGATTTTTGATGTAAAAAAAGAACATGTATTTAAACGGAATCAAATTGCCCGTGGACATCATTTGTTTGCCCAGGCGAATTCACTAGCTGTGGCTGTTATCGATGATGAATTAGCATTAACGGCAAAGGCAACTATTCATTTTACACGCCCGGTAAAAGAAGGGGAACGAGTAGTTGCGAAAGCGAAAGTTCTCGATGTACAAAACAAAAAAGATCGAACCATTGTTGAAGTAAATAGTTATGTAGGTAAAGAACTCGTTTTTAAAGGGGAATTTGAAATGTTCCGATCAAAAATAGCAGAAAAGGATGAAACACAATGAGAATTGCTATAGATGCAATGGGTGGCGATCATGCACCAAAAGAAATCGTCTTAGGTGCGATGAAAGCTTTACATACATTTGATGATTTATCCATTACACTTATCGGAAATGAACAACAAATTAAGCAATTTTCACAACCACATGAGCGACTTTCCATCATTCATACCGATGAAGTCATTTTAGGAACAGATGAACCAGTCCGTGCCGTTCGTCGCAAAAAGCAATCATCAATGGTGTTAATGGCCAAAGAAGTAGCAGAAGGTCGGGCTGACGCTTGCGTCTCCGCAGGAAATACAGGAGCTTTAATGGCAGCGGGATTGTTTGTCGTTGGTCGAATTGAAGGAATTGAACGTCCAGCTTTAGCTCCGACGCTTCCAACTATGGATGGTAGAGGGGTTCTCATGTTAGACTTAGGTGCCAATGTTGATGCAAAGCCCGAGCACTTAGTTCAATATGCGATTATGGGAGCTGTGTATACAGAAAAAGTGAGAGGTATTAAGCGCCCACGAGTTGGTCTATTAAACATCGGAACCGAAGAAAAGAAAGGGAATGAATTAGTAAAACAAACATATCAGCTGCTCCAACAAACAGAGTTAAATTTTGTTGGTAATGTGGAATCTCGAGACTTACTAAACGGTGTATCCGATGTTGTGGTAACAGATGGTTTTACTGGGAATATGGTTCTTAAAGCGATTGAAGGTACCGCCCTTTCCGTCTTTTCTATGTTGAAAGAAACGTTAACAAGCAGCTTAAAAAACAAGTTGGCAGCGAGCGTATTAAAGGGTGACCTTGTTAAGCTTCGCGACAAAATGGATTATACCGAATATGGTGGCGCTGGCTTATTTGGTTTAAAAGCCCCAGTTGTGAAAGCTCATGGCTCTTCAAATGCGAATGCATTATTTAATGCCGTTCGCCAAGCTCGAGAAATGGTGAAACAAAACGTTTCACAGACCATCATGGAAGAGGTTAGAGGGCAAGAAATGAAGGAGGGTTCATAAATGGGTAAAATCGCCTTTATCTTCCCAGGCCAAGGTTCACAATCCGTCGGGATGGGAAAAGCGGCAGCAGAAGCAAATGAACGAGCAAAAGCGATTATTGAACAAGCGGATGCTCGTTTAGTTTTTCCGTTATCGGATATCATGTATAATGGGCCTCAAGAAAAGCTCACATTAACGACAAATGCCCAGCCAGCGTTATTAACCGCAAGCATTGCCATTTTACAGCTATTAATTGAAGCAGGCATTCAACCGGATTATACAGCAGGACATAGCTTAGGTGAGTATAGTGCGCTTGTAGCCGCAGGTGCAATGTCTTTTGAAGATGCGGTGTACGCTGTACGTAAGCGTGGAGAATTTATGGAAGAAGCTGTCCCTAATGGAGAAGGAACGATGGCAGCCGTATTAGGAATGGATCGTGACCTGTTACTAGACGTATGTGAGACCGTTTCTTCTGAAGGTCATCCTGTTCAATTAGCCAACTTAAACTGCCCAGGACAAATTGTTATTTCTGGTTCCAAACTAGGAGTAGAATTGGCTTCTGAGCGTGCAAAAGAAAAAGGAGCCAAACGGGTAATTCCGCTTCAAGTTAGTGGCCCATTCCATTCTGCTTTAATGAAACCAGCTGCTGAAAAATTTCGAAAGGTACTAGATGAAATTACAATTAAAGATGCATCTATTCCGGTCGTAGCAAACGTAACGGCGAACGAATTGATTAAGGCAACCGAAATTAAAAACAAACTAATTGAACAGCTTTATTCACCTGTTTTATGGGAAGATAGCGTTCGATATATGATTAACCAAGGTGTCGACACTTTTATTGAAGTAGGTGCAGGAAAAGTACTTACTGGACTTGTGAAAAAAATTGATCGCAGCGTGTCCGTCTTTAATGTATTTGACCCAGAAAGCTGTCAGCAAGTCATTGACGCCTTAAAGGAGGTTCAATAATGGTATTAGAAGGTAAAATCGCACTTGTAACTGGTGCTTCCCGAGGCATTGGTCGAGAAATTGCATTGGAATTTGCTCGTCAAGGAGCAAACGTGGTCGTTAACTATGCAGGAAGTGAACAAAAAGCGTTAGAAGTTGTGGAAGAAATTAAACAACTTGGACGCGAGGCGTTCGCTTTTCAATGTAACGTAGCAGATGCGGAACAAGTTCAACAAATGGTCAAAGAAACGATTGAGCGTTTTGGACGACTGGATATTTTAGTAAACAACGCAGGGATTACAAGAGATAATTTACTAATGCGAATGAAAGAAGAAGATTGGGACGATGTTCTCAACATTAACTTAAAAGGTGTTTTCTTATGTACAAAAGCTGTTACTCGTCAAATGATGAAACAACGTAGTGGACGGATTATTAACATTTCTTCTATTGTTGGGGTAAGCGGCAATGCTGGACAAGCGAATTACGTGGCTGCGAAAGCGGGTGTCATTGGACTTACAAAAACATCTGCTAAAGAGTTAGCTCCACGGGGGATTACAGTGAACGCGATTGCCCCTGGATTTATTACAACAGATATGACCAATCAATTATCTGAAGAAGTATCCCAAGAAATGTTAAAACAAATTCCGCTTGGTCGCTTTGGAGAACCGTCAGATATTGCTAAAGTGGCTGTGTTCTTAGCATCTGATGCAGCAAATTATATGACTGGGCAAACGCTGCATGTAGATGGCGGAATGGTCATGTAAAATCGTGAAGAATTCCATTGACAACTATTTTTCTATCCGTTCATAATACATTATGACTACTTGAGGGGAGGTGAAAGAGGATGGCAGACGTTTTAGAGCGTGTAACGAAAATTATCGTTGACCGTTTAGGTGTTGATGAGTCTCAAGTTACACTTGAAGCTTCTTTCAAAGAAGATCTTGGAGCAGACTCACTTGATGTTGTTGAACTTGTTATGGAACTTGAAGATGAATTTGATATGGAAATTTCTGACGATGAAGCTGAAAAAATCGTAACAGTTGGCGATGCTGTTAACTACATAAAAAGCAATATGTAATCGTTAGAAATCGATAGCTCCGTTGTAAAACGGAGCTTTCTTCTGTATATAGTAAAAGTTTCATTCGTGAAGGGGTTTTTCTTCATCGCCCCAACAGTTTTTAACTGTTATTAAAGTATTTTTTGCGTTAACAGTCATTTTCGATTAAACTTGATATGGAATTTATTTAGCAAGGTGGAGGACCTATGCACAAATATCATAGAGAAAAAAAGAGTATACATACCATTCATGATGAAAAGTTTAAAACGTTTCAAGAAATGATTGGGATTCATTTTACAAATGAGAAATTATTAAAACAAGCTTTTACTCATTCATCGTATGTGAATGAGCATCGCAAAAAACCATACGAAGACAACGAACGATTAGAATTTTTAGGAGATGCTGTTTTAGAACTGACAATTTCTCAATATTTATACGAGAAATATCCGACCATGAGTGAAGGGGAGTTAACAAAACTCCGTGCAGCCATTGTCTGTGAGCCATCTCTCGTTTCATTTGCGAATGAATGGAAATTTGGAGATTATGTGTTATTAGGGAAAGGTGAAGAATTGACTGGTGGTCGAACTCGTCCTGCGTTACTTGCTGACGTGTTCGAAGCATTTATCGGAGCCCTTTATTTAGACAAAGGGTTACATGAAGTGATTTCCTTTTTAGAAAAAGTTGTCTTCCCAAAAATTTCTGCCGGTGCTTTTTCTCATGTGATGGATTATAAAAGCCAACTGCAAGAGTTTGTTCAACGGGATGCAGCTGGTACAATTGAATACAAAATTTTACAAGAAAAAGGACCAGCGCACAATCGGGAATTTGTCGCTTCCGTTTCTTTAAATGGAACCGTCTTAGGACAAGGAAAAGGACGGTCGAAAAAAGAAGCGGAGCAACATGCCGCGCAAGAAGCATTGGAAAAATTAAAAGCCCAGCAAGAAGAACAGTAGTTAGGGGGCTTCTTGCAAGCCGTTAGTTGGTAATTGTTCGTGCTAACGGCTTTTTTTGAACTATTGAAATAGACAGGAGGATATCAAGTGTTCCTCAAACGTTTAGATGTGGTAGGATTTAAATCATTTGCCGATCGAGTTTCTGTTGAATTTGTTCCGGGTGTAACAGCGGTTGTGGGACCGAACGGAAGTGGGAAAAGTAACATTACAGACGCCATTCGATGGGTGCTCGGAGAACAATCGGCCAAGTCACTTCGTGGGTCGAAAATGGAAGATATCATCTTTGCCGGAAGCGATACACGAAAACCACTCAATTTTGCCGAAGTTTCACTCACACTAGAAAACGAAGATCAATTTTTACCAATCGATTATAACGAAGTTTGTATCACCCGACGTGTCTACCGTTCGGGTGAAAGCGAGTTTTACATTAACCAACAACCATGCCGATTAAAAGATATTATTGATTTATTCATGGATTCTGGTCTTGGGAAGGAATCGTTTTCCATTATCGGACAAGGCCGGGTGGAAGAGATTTTAAATAGTAAAGCAGAAGACCGCCGCTCTATTTTTGAAGAAGCGGCTGGTGTGTTGAAATACAAAACAAGAAAAAAGAAAGCAGAGCTAAAATTAAAAGAAACAGAAGAGAATTTACATCGCGTTAACGACATTTTGTATGAGTTGGAATCCCAAGTGGAGCCCCTCCAAATCCAAGCTTCCATAGCAAAAGATTATTTAGCTAAAAAAGAAGAGTTGGAGCAAATCGAGGTGGCTTTAACCGTTCATGAAATTGAAGAGCTTCATCATCAGTGGGAAACTCTTTCAAAACAATTGGAACTTCATCAAGAGCAAGAAATGGAGCTTTCTTCTTCATTAAACGCGAAAGAAGCACTACTAGAACAATTACGCGATCAAATAACGGCGTTAGATGAGTCCATTAGTGACTTACAAAATGTATTGTTAATTACAAGTGAAGAACTTGAGAAAATTGAAGGACGAAAAGAAGTTTTAAAAGAACGGAAAAAAAACGCGGCCCAAAACAAAATTCAACTTCAGAAAAACATCGAAGAGGCAACAGAAAAAATAAGTGCGCTCGAACAACAAAAAGCACAATTAGAGAAGGAATACAACGAGTATAAGAAAACGACCGAACAATTAAAAGAGGAATTAAAAGAAAAGCAGCTCTTAATAAAGAGCTTTTCGGAAAATTTAGAAGAGCTGATGGAATCACTTAAAGGAGATTACATAGAATGGCTTAACAAACAAGCAACTGCTAAAAATGAAATACAATATTTAACCCAACAACTCGAACAAATTGAGAGAAAACAAAAACAGCTGCTTGGAGAGAACGAGAAGTTTCTTGAACAACGAAAAGATATGGAAGATAAAAAAGTTCGCTTAGAAAGTGCGTTAACTGAAGTGAATGAACAATTGAATACCACTTTGCGGACGTATCGAGAAACACAAATCGCGATTGAGCGTATGAAAAATCAGCTCCAAAAGAAAGAATCCGCTCTTTATGAAGCGTATCAACTATTACAAAAAGCGACCTCAAGAAAGGAAATGCTCGAAGAAATGGAAGCCGAATATAGCGGCTTTTTCCAAGGAGTAAAAGCGGTTTTAAAAGCAAGAGACCAACAGTTACAAGGAATTCATGGGGCGATTGCTGAACTCGTTCAAGTACCTAAGAACTATGAAGTTGCCATTGAAACCGCGTTAGGTGGAGCGATGCAACATATTGTCGTTGAGACGGAACATCATGCCCGAATGGCTATTCAATATTTAAAGCAGCATCAATCCGGACGGGCGACCTTTTTGCCGCTAGAGGTCATAAAAGGAAAAAGTATTCCTTCATCCTATAAGGAAGCCATCCAATCTCATCCGTCCTTTATAGGTGTAGCAGCTGATGTTATTCATTTTGAACCACAGTATCAAGATGTGATCGATCATTTATTAGGAAATGTCATCATTGCTTCGGATTTAAAAGGAGCTAACGATATAGCGAAGCAAATGCAATATCGATATCGCATCGTTACTCTGGATGGGGATATCGTTAACCCAGGAGGCTCCATGAGTGGGGGGGCCATCAAACAAAAAACGACTTCCCTACTTAGCCGAAAAGGGGAGTTGGAGCAACTTATTCAAAAAATACCAGAAATGGACCGCCAAATTAGTAACGTAGAAAAGCAAGTGAAAACATTAAAAACACAAATTGTTGACGAGGAAAAGCGTTTAGAAGAATTGCGCCGTGAAGGTGAACAGTTACGCTTACAAGAACAAGCACTCAAAGCAGAATACCGTGAAGTTGAATTAGCCGAAGCAAATGTCAATGAGCGACTATCGCTATATGACCGGGAACAAATGAATTATGTGAATGAGCAAACATCCATTCAACAACGAATGGACGAGCTGAAACAAGTCATCTGTCAAACGGAGGATGAATTAGCTCGAATTAATCATGAACTGTCTCAGCTGAATGAACGAAAGCAAACCGAACAGACGTCAAAAGAGACGTTAACGAACGAAATAAGTGATTTAAAAGCGACCCTAGCTGCAAAAAACGAGAATTATATGAACTGTAAAATGTCTTTAGAACGTGTGGAAAACGAATTGAAGGAAATGCAGCAAAAACGACAACATTATGAAGAAGATTTAATGCTTCTTGAACAAGAAATGACCGATAGCCACTCAGGTGAACAACAATTAGAAGAAGCTGCACTGAAAAAAATGCATGATAAAAAGGAAACGTCTCGTCTGATTTCATTGCGTCGCAAAGAACGTTTGTCGATGCAACAACAGTTGGAAGACGTTGAGCTTGAAGTAAAAGAACTAAAGCGTCAGTATAAAGGCATTAGTGAAACGATGAAAGATGAAGAGGTAAAACTCAATCGCTTGGATGTGGAATTAGATAATCGTCTTGCGCATCTTCGTGAAGAATATATGCTGTCGTTTGAAGCAGCTAAGCAAGATTACCCTCTAACTGTTTCCGTCGAAGAAGCTCGTAAAAAAGTGAAACTTATAAAAATGTCCATAGAAGAGTTAGGAACAGTTAACCTCGGAGCAATTGATGAATATGAACGGGTATCTGAGCGATATCAATTTTTAATGGAACAAAAAAATGATTTAGAGCATGCAAAGCAGACCTTATTCCAAGTCATTCAAGAAATGGATACCGAAATGAAAAAGCGATTTGAACAAACATTCACTGCTATTCGTGACCAATTTGAGGACGTATTTCGGGCGCTTTTTTGGGGAGGACGTGCCGAATTAAAATTAACAGACCCAAGTGATTTACTTCATACCGGAGTGGAAATTGTAGCTCAACCCCCAGGGAAAAAGCTACAAAATTTAGCATTACTATCTGGTGGGGAACGGGCATTAACCGCCATTGCTCTTTTATTTTCGATATTAAAAGTTCGTCCTGTACCGTTTTGTGTGCTTGATGAAGTAGAAGCGGCTCTGGACGAAGCAAACGTCTACCGGTTTAGTAAATTTTTAAAACAGTTTAGTAAAGAAACGCAATTTATTGTGATTACCCATCGAAAAGGAACGATGGAGGAAGCGGACGTATTATATGGGGTGACGATGCAAGAATCCGGCGTGTCCAAAATGGTATCGGTCCGTTTGGAAGAAACCAATGATTTAGTGAAATCGTGAAAGGGTGTTGGAAATGAGCTTTTTTAAACGGTTGAAGGAAAAAATTACCCAATCTACTGACACGGTAACGGAAAAATTTAAAGAAGGATTAACGAAAACGCGAGATAACTTTGCCAATAAAGTTAATGATCTCGTTGCTCGATATCGAAAAGTTGATGAGGAATTTTTCGAAGAATTAGAAGAAATTTTGATTCAAGCGGACGTCGGATTTAATACAGTGATGGAACTTGTTGATGAATTAAAAATGGAAGCGAAACGTCGCAATATTCAAGATACGTCCGAACTTCAGTCCGTCATTTCGGAAAAACTTATTGAAATTTATGAAGGTGGTGAAGAAGGATCACAAGAAATAAATATGCAAGATGGGTTAACCGTCATTTTATTTGTCGGTGTTAACGGAGTTGGTAAAACAACAACCATCGGAAAACTAGCACACAAATTTAAATCCGAAGGCAAGAAAGTGCTGTTGGCCGCAGGAGATACATTCCGTGCGGGAGCCATTGAGCAGTTAGAAGTGTGGGGAGAACGAGTTGGTGTTGATGTCATTAAACAAGGGGAAGGTTCTGACCCGGCTGCGGTCATGTTCGATGCAATTCAAGCGGCCCGAGCACGTAACGTGGATGTTCTTCTTTGCGATACAGCAGGGCGCTTACAAAATAAAGTGAACTTGATGAAAGAGTTAGAGAAAGTGAAGCGGGTTATTGAACGCGAAATTCCTGGTGCGCCTCATGAAGTACTTCTTGTGCTCGATGCCACTACAGGGCAAAATGCGCTTATTCAAGCGAAGCAATTTAAAGAGGTAACGAATGTAACGGGTATCGTCTTAACGAAACTTGATGGAACTGCAAAAGGTGGAATTGTATTAGCCATTCGTAACGAATTAAACATTCCGGTAAAGTTTGTTGGTCTTGGTGAAAAAATGGACGACCTACAACCATTTGATGCAGAAAAATACGTATACGGATTGTTCAGTGAGGTTATCGAGAAAAGTGAAGCATAATTGTCAAGCTGGTCTTTTTAAGGCCAGCTTTTTTTATCGAGTAGTAATTACTCTTCAGTAAAAATAGAAGTTCCAACATTATATACACAGCTAGTGGTCAAGTAATTATATAAAAATAAACGCCCTTTTACTTCTTGCGATTATACCTCTTTCCATTGTTGGGTATTTATTTGATGTTTTTAACGAATCTTTGTTTTTCTTATTTGAATGGCTTTTTACGCTACTAATTTTAGTTTCAATTATTTTTTCAATCATAAGCATTGTTAAAATAAAGAGTAATTTAAAATGGATTCCTATCTCTATTCTAGCCTTTCTTGTTAAGTTTGTTCTTAGGACCTTTTACCGAGTACCGTATATTCTCTTTATTTTATATTGTTACATTCCTTGCTGTTGTGGTTTTTATTATAGCCTTTAGAAAAGTTAACAAATTCAAATTCATCTCGATAATCTTTTTAATCTTCTCTATAACGTTGTTAAATAAATTATGGGGAACAGATTTGAGTTAAGTTTTAGATGACTTTATTGTTATGTAGTTTATGCAAAGAAAATACAAGACAATAAATTTTAGGCTATGTTATATGTCAATGTTGATTTTTAGCAAGTGATTCACATGAAGCGAAAGGCCGCGACTTCAAGCGGAAACAAGAAGCCGCAAGACCCTTACTTGAGCGAGGGAAGCGGGTTGCGTATTGTTATAATTAAATGTGTTTTGAGTATTTCTAACAGAAAAATTAAAGTAACATGATTGTCCATAAACACTTCTTCAAATGTAAAGATTTTTTCTTGACAATAGGGTTAAAAATGTGTATTCTTTCATATGTAAAGTCTTTTCACTTAACAGGGAGGGATAACGATGCTGGAGAAAACAACGAGAATGAATTACTTATATGATTTTTATCAATCGTTGTTGACTCCGAAGCAACGTAGTTATATGTCCCTCTACTATTTAGACGACTATTCTTTAGGTGAAATTGCTGAAGAATATGAAGTGAGTCGTCAAGCTGTGTATGATAACATTAAGCGAACGGAAGCCATGCTGGAAGAATACGAAAAGAAATTATTGTTATTTCAAAAATTTCAAGAGCGCTCCAAACTTTTGCATCAAATGAAAATCGAGCTTGAGCAAGAGGAAGTTTCAAAAACGAACTTGCTTGCACTCATTGAAGCGCTCGAGAAGTTAGATTAGGAGGCGGCAATATGGCGTTTGAAGGGTT
The DNA here is from genome assembly GCF_050478865.1 of Aeribacillus pallidus. NCBI lineage: Bacteria > Bacillati > Bacillota > Bacilli > Caryophanales > Bacillaceae > Aeribacillus > Aeribacillus pallidus. Next base: position 16,632 of record NZ_JBCNBW010000053.1, read on the forward strand.
AGCCGACCGACTGCAAAGTACGATTCAAAAGATCCGCGGCAAAGGGAAAGTAACAGAAGCGGATGTCAAAGAAATGATGCGAGAAGTACGTTTAGCTCTATTAGAAGCGGACGTCAACTTCAAAGTTGTAAAGCAGTTTGTAAAAAAGGTGAGCGAACGCGCTGTCGGGCAAGAAGTCATGAAAAGCCTAACCCCTGGACAGCAAGTTATTAAAGTCGTTAAAGAAGAGCTCACCGAATTAATGGGTGGGGAACAAAGCCAAATTGCGGTAAGCAAAAGACCGCCAACCGTTATCATGATGGTTGGTTTACAAGGTGCAGGTAAAACGACAACAACAGGTAAGCTGGCCAACTTGTTGCGAAAAAAATATAATCGTAAACCGCTCCTTGTAGCGGCTGATATTTACCGTCCAGCAGCGATTAAACAGTTAGAAACGCTAGGGAAGCAACTGAACATGCCTGTTTTTTCTCTAGGGGACAAAGTAAGTCCGGTAGAAATTGCAAAGAAGGCAATCGAAAAAGCGAAAGAAGACCATCATGACTACGTGATCATCGATACAGCTGGACGACTGCACGTGGATGAAGAGCTCATGAATGAGCTTAAAGACATTAAAGAGCTAACACAGCCGGATGAAATTTTCCTAGTTGTCGATGCGATGACAGGACAAGATGCTGTCAACGTAGCCCAAAGCTTTAACGACCAGTTAGGCTTAACAGGAGTTATTTTAACGAAGCTTGATGGCGATACTCGAGGAGGAGCCGCGTTATCCATTCGATCCGTCACTCAAACTCCGATTAAATTTGTCGGTATAGGTGAAAAGATGGATGCATTAGAGCCGTTTCATCCAGAGCGGATGGCGTCTCGGATCCTCGGAATGGGCGATGTGTTAACGCTCATTGAAAAAGCTCAAGCAACCGTTGATCAAGAAAAGGCGAAAGAGCTTGAGCAAAAAATGCGAACAATGAGCTTTACGCTGGATGACTTTTTAGAACAGCTAGGACAAGTAAGGCAAATGGGTCCTTTAGATGAACTGATTAAAATGCTTCCAGGAGCTAATCGAATTAAAGGCTTAAATAATTTACAGATTGACGAAAAGCAAATCAGTCATGTCGAAGCAATCATTAGGTCCATGACGAAAGAAGAAAAGTTACATCCTGAAATTATTAACGCAAGCCGAAGAAAACGAATTGCGAAAGGAAGCGGGACATCGGTTCAAGAAGTCAACCGACTTCTGAAGCAATTCGAAGAAATGAAGAAAATGATGAAACAAATGTCTAATATGCAACAAAAAGGGAAGAAAAAAGGGATGAAATTCCCGTTTTTCTAATACATTCAATGAAATTTTTATGATGTTAAGAAAAAAACCTTTACAAACAAATTTACTATTTGTTATTATACTATCTTGTGTGAAACTATTCGGAGGTGCTTATAAAAATGGCAGTAAAAATTCGTTTAAAACGTATGGGAGCTAAAAAATCTCCTTTCTATCGTATTGTAGTAGCAGATTCTCGTTCTCCACGTGACGGTCGTTTCATTGAAACGATTGGTACGTACAACCCAGTTGCTCAGCCAGCTGAGGTTAAAATTGATGAAGAACTTGCACTTAAATGGTTACAAAACGGTGCAAAACCTTCTGACACAGTTCGAAACCTATTCTCTAAACAAGGTATTTTAGAGAAATTCCACAATCTTAAATACAGCAAATAATTTTGCGTATGATTGAATTAATTGAAACGATTGTTAAGCCCCTTGTTTCTTTTCCTGATGAGGTACGGGTAGAAGTCATTGAGGACGATGCAACTATTACGTATCGCCTCTCTGTTCACCCGGAAGATGTTGGAAAGGTTATTGGGAAACAAGGGTTGGTAGCCAAAGCGATTCGAACTGTGGTCTACACAGCAGCAGGATCGAAACAACAAAAGAAAGTACGCTTTGAAATCGTGGAATAGGGAGGGACATCCTCCCTTTTTCCATATGTACCTTAGTAATAAGATGTGAAAAGGTACCTCACATTGCCTTTTGACCTCTTATTTCTATTATTGAGGTGGTTTGATGAAAATCATTCAACCAGTCACAGTAAAGCGGGTATTGACTGAAAGTGCAAAAGAAGAACTACTACAAATGTTTCAAGCCCGAAAATCGAGATGGGAAAAAGAAATAAATCAATTGAAGTTTGAAATGAAAAAACTTGAAAAAGGGAAAAAAATTGCATCCCCAGTGTTAAAAGCCAATTTTAGTAATGAAATTCAAATGCGTAAAGAAAAAATAAAGATGGTAGATTTCCAAATCGAACAATTGAACATATTACCTATAGGAAGCGAAATAAAAGATGGAGAAGTCCAAGCGCTCATCGATATCCAAATTGGGGATCGGTGGGACGAGGTGGTTCCAAAAGAAATCGTCATTAAAGATGGAATTGTTGAGGACATTCGATAGAGGTGAAGAATCATGGCAAAATGGTTTAATGTTGGAAAAATCGTGAACACCCATGGAATTCGTGGCGAAGTTCGCGTAATTTCACGTACCGATTTTCCAGAGGAACGTTATAAAAAAGGAAATACGTTGTACATATTTATGCCGAATCAATCGGAACCAATACCGGTGATTATAAAGAGTCATCGGACTCATAAATCGTTTGACCTCTTAACGTTTGAAGGCTATAACAATATTAACGAAGTGGAAAAATTCAAAGGGAGCTTATTAAAAATTTCCGAAGAACAATTAGGTGAACTGGAAGAAGGAGAGTTTTATTTTCACGAAATTATCGGTTGTGATGTGATTACTACTGATGGTGAAGTCATCGGCCAAGTAGCGGAAATTTTAACACCAGGTGCCAACGATGTGTGGGTCGTAAAAGGACCTAACCGAAAAGAGTTTTATATCCCATATATTGATGACGTCGTAAAAGAAGTCAACATTGACGAGAAAAAAATTACGATTGAACCGATGGAAGGGTTACTATCATGATGAAAATTGACATATTAACATTATTTCCGGACATGTTTCGTGGTGTCTTCGGTCAATCCATTTTAAAAAAAGCGGAGGAAAAGAAAGCTGTAACGTATAACCTCGTCAATTTTCGTGATTATGCAGACAATAAGCATCAAACGGTTGATGATTATCCATACGGTGGAGGCGCTGGAATGGTCTTAAAGCCTCAGCCGATTTTTGATGCTGTTGAAGATTTGAAGAGTAAAAGTACGACGAATCCGCGAATTATTTTAATGTGTCCGCAAGGGGAACGTTATACCCAAAAAAAGGCGGAAGAATTAGCGAAGGAAGACCATCTCATTTTAATTTGTGGACATTATGAAGGATTCGACGAACGAATCCGTGAGCACCTAGTTACAGATGAAATATCCATTGGGGATTACGTGTTAACAGGTGGGGAACTAGGAGCAATGGTCGTTGTAGATAGTGTCGTCCGATTGCTTCCAGGTGTGTTAGGCAATGAAACGTCCCACATAAAAGATTCGTTTTCAACCGGACTATTGGAACATCCACACTATACGCGTCCGGCTGATTTTCGAGGGATGAAAGTACCTGACGTATTATTGTCCGGAAATCACCGATTAATTGAAGAATGGCGAGAAAAAGAGGCGCTAAAACGGACATGGGAGCGCCGTCCGGATTTGTTACATGAATATCCATTAACCGAAAAGCAAAAACAATGGATTCAACAGTGGGAAAATGAAAAATAAGCCTTGCTTTCACTATTAGACTATGTTATGATAACTGTTGTGACTTGAGCTAAGCATAGCTTGGTCCGTGAAAACGATGTTCCGCTGCAACGAATTTGAGTTTGTAAGAGCATCTGTTGGAAGGAGTTGAGTACGATGCACAAATTAATTCAAGAGGTAACAAAAGAACAACTTCGCACTGATTTACCTTCATTCCGTCCTGGTGACACTGTTCGCGTACACGTAAAAGTTATCGAAGGTTCTCGCGAGCGTATCCAGGTATTTGAAGGTGTCGTAATTAAACGCCGCGGTGGCGGAATTAGCGAAACTTTCACAGTTCGCAAAGTTTCTTATGGTGTTGGTGTTGAGCGTACATTCCCGCTACATACACCAAAAATTGCGAAGATCGAAGTTGTGCGTCGCGGTAAAGTTCGCCGTGCAAAACTTTACTACTTACGTAAATTGCGCGGTAAAGCTGCTCGTATTAAAGAAATTTTATAATGATCAACGTCATCTTCTCAAAAAGGAGCTTGAACTATCAAGCTCCTTTTCCGCTATTTACATATTCTCGGCATTTGCCGAGTTTTCTTTTAGGACGATTGAAAAAATTTTAGTTGAGAACACAGAAAAAGTGTTTTGCCTTCCGATTTTTATGTAAAATAAATAACATGTATAGAAAAAATAAATGGAAAAAACGGTAGGTGTAAGGAAAATGTCCAAACAAAAAAATGAATGGTGGGAATGGACGAAAGCGCTCCTTATTGCGGTTGGGCTTGCTTTTGTCATTCGTTATTTTTTATTTACTCCCATTATTGTGGATGGGTTATCGATGATGCCAACACTACAAAATGGGGACAGAATGCTTGTGAATAAAATAGGCTACAAATTGGGAGAACCAGAACGATTTGATATTGTTGTGTTCCACGCACCCGAAAATAAAGACTATATCAAAAGAGTTATTGGCTTACCTGGAGATCGTATTGAATACAAAAACGATACGTTATACATAAATGGAAAAGCGTACGAAGAACCTTATTTAAAGGAATATAAAGAGCAACTACAAGGCGGTTTATTAACGGAAGATTTTACGTTAAAAGATATTATCGGTCAAGAAACGGTACCTGAAGGACACGTATTTGTAATGGGTGACAACCGTCGCTTTAGTAAAGATAGCCGACATATCGGACCAGTACGTATAGAAGAAATCATCGGCGAAGCTAGTATCGTTTATTGGCCAATTAGCGAAATTCGGGTTGTAAATTAAGCTAGGAGGGAATTACATCATGACGATCCAATGGTTTCCAGGCCATATGGCGAAAGCACGTCGAGAAGTAACAGAAAAGCTAAAACTTGTTGATATTATTTTCGAACTTGTTGATGCACGGTTACCACTTTCATCACGAAATCCGATGATCGACCAAATTATTCAACAAAAACCGCGATTAATGATTTTAAATAAAGCAGATATGGCCGATCCTTCCCGTACAAGTGAATGGATTAACTACTTTAATGAACGCGGCATACGTGCGGTGGCGGTAAATTCCCAAGCTGGCGAGGGAATGAAACAAATTGTAACGGCAGCCAAAGAAATATTACAAGAAAAATTTGATCGAATGAAAGCAAAAGGAATTAAGCCACGTGCCATACGAACCATGATCATCGGTATCCCAAACGTAGGAAAATCGACGCTCATTAATCGCTTGGCGAAAAAAAACATCGCGAAGACTGGCAATACGCCTGGTGTGACAAAAGCGCAACAATGGATTAAAGTAGGAAAAGAATTAGAACTTTTAGATACTCCGGGAATTTTATGGCCGAAGTTTGAAGACGAACAAATTGGGTACAAATTAGCATTAACAGGTGCGATTAAAGATTCGATTCTTAATTTGCAAGATATCGCTGTCTTTGCCCTAAGGTTTTTAAACACTTATTATCCTGAGCGGTTAAAGGAACGATACGGGTTAGAAACGATCGGCGAACCAATTGTGGAAGCATTTGATGAAATTGGGCGAAAACGCGGATGTTTAATGAGTGGCGGAGAAATCGATTATGATAAAACGTCAGAAATTATCATTAGAGATGTACGGATGGAACGTCTTGGCCGCTTAACGTTTGATATACTTGAAGAATACAATGAAGAGGAATCATAAACGAAATCGGGTACGTACCCGGTTTCGTTTTCTTACGTTCGGCCTATACATATTTGATTGGTCATTCCGATAAAAACAGTAAATGAGGAGATACATATGACGAAAACATTAACGATCAAAGATGTGGAACAATTATTGCTTCAAATTGATCATGAAGATGACCCAAGATTCATTTCACTTCAAAACGATGAACGTAAAGGGGTTCAACGACTCATCGACAAATGGAAGAAAGAACGGGCAAAACAAGAGGCAGAAAAGCAACGACTGGAGGAAATGACACAGTTTGAACGACAATTACGTCAAGAAGGTTTTACGTTAATTGCTGGTGTTGATGAAGTAGGAAGAGGACCGTTAGCAGGACCTGTTGTAGCTGCAGCTGTCATATTACCTCCAAGTAGTTTTTTACCTGGACTGAATGATTCCAAAAAACTATCGGAAAAAAAGAGAAACGAATTGTTTGAAATGATCAAACAGCAAGCAATATCTATTGGAATTGGTGTCATTTCTGCTGAAGAAATTGACCAAATTAACATTTACCAGGCGGCTAAAAAAGCGATGATTCATGCTGTTCAACAATTATCACCGTTTCCTGAATTTTTATTGATTGATGCCATGGAGGTTGATGCACCAATTCCACAGCAATCGCTAATAAAAGGCGATGAAAAAAGCCTTTCGATTGCCGCTGCATCCGTTGTGGCAAAAGTTACCCGTGACCGCATAATGAGAGAATGGGGGAAACAATACCCGGCGTACGGTTTTGAAAAGAACATGGGGTACGGGACGAAAGAACACCTCGAGGCTCTTAAACAACTTGGCCCATGTCCAATTCATCGAAAAACGTTTTCTCCAGTGAAGGATTATATTCGCTAATTTAGGAGGAAAATTGTCATGATTCGAACGTCTCCTTTTTCCCATCAACCTATTGATCGATTGGACCGGCAACCTTTCACATTACAACAAGGACAAATGTTTTTTGGAAAGGTGAACAAACTGTTTTCTAACGGAACAGCCGAAGTGGTAGTTGGAAAAGAAAGGTTTGTGGCAAAATTAGAAACCCCATTAGAAGTCGCAGGAAAATATTTGTTTCAAGTTCAAATGAAAGACGGACAAGTCGTTTTAAAAGTAATGTCCTCCAATCAACCAATAACTTCTCATCACCAGCTATTAACATCACTCTCGTTGCCTTATTTACCAATATATGAAACATTACTAGCCTGGATGGAAAAAGAACATATCCAATTATCAAAAGCGAATTTGCTGCAACTTGCTCAATGGTTGGCTGATGTTGAAGATCAATCACAAGCATTAAACGTGTTGAAACAAATGCTTCAGCGTGGGCTTCCATTAGAAAAAGATGTCTTTTTTTCTTTTTTAGCTGGAACAAAAGGCGATTCACTTACTCATGAAATAAATCAGTTTTTAAAGGAACTTCACCATTGGAATGGAAATACAACCTTAAAGCAATCGCTTCTTACGACTGGCCAATTTATACAAAACGGATGGACACGAATACTTGCTCAGCAAGTTTGGGCTTTGATGTTTCGTGATGCAGTGGATGGAAAAAATGCTTCAATAACCGAATGGTTCCTTACATCGGGGGATGTACCGAAGGGCGAGACATGGCTTGGCTTAGCCGAAAAAAATATTCGAATAAATGTTACGAAAACAGAAGATGGAAAGCTTTCTTTCGTGCAATTACTTCAAAAGTTCATCCCTTTAGCAAAAGCAACCGACCCAACGATAGGGGATGAATTATTTAAACAATTGATTTTATTAGAAAAAGGAGACGTGTCTTCAGCTCATGTGTCCATACTTGCGAAAACTCTTGTGAACGCGATGGTTAATGTGATCCAACAATCCCCACTCGAGATTACTAAACAGCCAATGAGCCAATTGTTTCAGCATCTGTTCAACATCTCTCCAGGGAAAATAGAACAGTTGATTCAACACATTCAAGCCATGATTCAAAACGATTCACTTGGAGAAAATATTATTCCAAAAGAAATGGAAACATATATTCAAAAAATAATAGAGTCTTCTTCACATCCCGTTCATTGGCAAGGAAGAGTATGGAAAGAATTATTTGGGCAAATTATGAAACATTTAGGTCTTGGATATGAAGGAGCCATTGGAAAGGGGGAACAACCATTATGGACCGAACAGCTCAAACCATTGCTTGTACAATTGCTTCAAGAGCCAGTACCAACACAGTTAAAAGAACAAGCTGAACACCTGTTAATGAAATTAAATGCTCCAGCCGTGACCCAGCAACAAATGGGTCCATTAACTCAAGTGGTCTTTCAACTTCCGTTGAATTTGTTCAATTATGAAACCGATATTACGTTCCAGTGGACTGGTCGAAAAAAAGAAAACGGAGAAATAGATCCTCATTTTTGTCGAGTGTTATTTTATTTGGATTTAGCTCATTTACATGAAACGATTGTTGATATGCATGTACAAAATAAAATTGTTTCCATCACGATTTTTCAAAGAAACGAAACGATTGAACAGCTTGCACAGCCGTATCTATCATCTTTAAAAGAACGTCTGTTGGAGAAAGGATATCGTTTATCGACCGTTCAATTTAAACCCCTTCAACAAAAGTCAAATCTTCAACCTTCCGTGAATACTTCTGAAGAGACGACGTTGTATACGGGAGTGGATATTCGGATATGAAAAAAACAAACGAACAAATAGTACGTAAAGAAGCGGTCGCTCTATCCTATCATCCCGAACGTGACAAAGCACCGATTGTCGTGGCGAAAGGTAAAGGAAAAATCGCTGATGCAATTCTAGAAAAAGCGAAGGCACATGATATACCCATTCAAGAAGACCGTACCCTGGTTTCTTTATTGGGTCAGCTTCAAATTAACGAAACGATACCTGAGCAACTCTTCGAAGCAGTTGCTGAAGTATTTGCTTTTGTGTACCGTTTAGACCGACAAGTAGGAAGCCGAAAGTAAATCGGCTTCCGTACTTTACAAACCAAATGAAAAAAAGGTTTATAAAAATAATGATTAGGAAAAATAGAAATTTTTATAGAGAATACAGAAAATTTAAACTAATATAATATTTCGGGTCAAAAGGTAGACAATAATACTGTCATTTTATACAATGAAAGCGCAGTCTATTTTTTGAAGAGTTTGATAGGAGGATGGGACATGAATATCCACGAATATCAAGGTAAAGAAATCCTCAGAAAATATGGGGTTACAGTACCGAACGGAAAAGTGGCTTTTACTGTAGATGAAGCCGTAGAAGCTGCCAAGGAATTAGGAACAGATGTAGTAGTTGTTAAAGCCCAAATCCATGCCGGTGGTCGTGGAAAAGCTGGCGGTGTTAAAGTTGCCAAAAACTTAGATGAAGTCCGTACATACGCAAGCGAACTTTTAGGAAAAACACTTGTGACTCACCAAACAGGTCCAGATGGCAAAGAAGTTAAGCGCTTACTTATTGAAGAAGGCTGCGACATTAAAAAAGAGTATTATGTTGGTTTAGTTTTAGACCGTGCAACTTCCCGTGTCGTGCTAATGGCCTCTGAAGAAGGCGGAACTGAAATTGAGGAAGTAGCAGCGAAAACTCCTGAGAAAATCTTTAAAGAATATATTGATCCTGTTACAGGACTTACTCCATTCCAAGCGCGTCGTATTGCGTTCAACATTAACATTCCAAACGAATTAGTGGGACAAGCTGTGAAATTTATGATGGGCTTGTACCAAGTATTTATTGAAAAAGACTGCTCTATTGCTGAAATTAACCCGCTTGTTGTAACAGGCGATGGCAAAGTGATGGCTCTAGACGCAAAATTAAACTTCGACTCAAACGCTCTTTATCGTCATAAAGACATTCTTGAATACCGTGATTTAGACGAAGAAGATCCTAAAGAAATTGAAGCTTCTAAACATGATTTAAGCTACATTTCTTTAGATGGAAATATCGGATGTATGGTAAATGGTGCCGGATTAGCGATGGCGACGATGGATATTATTAAATATTACGGCGGTGAACCTGCAAACTTCCTAGATGTTGGGGGCGGTGCTACGGCTGAAAAAGTAACAGAAGCATTCAAAATCATTCTGTCTGACCCGAATGTAAAAGGAATCTTTGTTAACATCTTTGGCGGTATTATGAAATGTGACGTCATCGCTACAGGTGTTGTTGAAGCAGCGAAGCAAGTTGAATTAAAAGTACCTCTCGTTGTACGTCTTGAAGGTACAAACGTCGAATTAGGCAAGAAAATTTTAGAAGAGTCTGGACTAAATATTATCGCAGCAGAATCAATGGCTGACGGCGCACAAAAAATCGTGGAGCTAGTAGGTTAAGAAAGGCAGGGGGACGAAATGAGCGTATTTATTAATAAAGACACAAAAGTAATTGTTCAAGGAATTACCGGTTCTACAGCGATGTTCCATACGAAGCAAATGCTCGAATACGGGACAAAAATTGTTGCAGGTGTAACACCTGGTAAAGGTGGAATTGAAGTAGAAGGTGTTCCTGTATTCAATACCGTAGAAGAAGCAAAAAAAGCAACAGGCGCAAATGTTTCCGTCATTTACGTACCAGCTCCATTTGCGGCAGATGCAATTATGGAAGCAGTCGATGCTGAACTTGATTTAGTTATCTGTATTACGGAACACATTCCAGTCTTAGACATGGTAAAAGTGAAGCGCTTTATGGAAGGTAAGAAAACACGTCTGATTGGTCCAAACTGCCCAGGTGTTATTACTCCAGGTGAATGTAAAATTGGTATCATGCCTGGTTATATTCATACAAAAGGTCATGTGGGTGTCGTTTCTCGTTCGGGTACACTTACATATGAAGCAGTTCATCAATTATCACAAGCCGGAATCGGACAATCAACAGCCGTTGGTATTGGTGGCGACCCAGTAAACGGAACAAACTTTATTGATGTCTTAAAAGCATTTAATGAAGATCCTGAAACATACGCCGTTATTATGATTGGTGAAATTGGCGGTACAGCAGAGGAAGAAGCTGCTCGCTGGGTGAAAGAAAACATGACAAAACCAGTAGTTGGTTTCATCGGCGGTCGTACAGCTCCTCCAGGAAAACGAATGGGACATGCTGGAGCTATTATTTCTGGTGGTAAAGGAACAGCTGACGAAAAAATTCGCGTCATGAACGATTGTGGTATTAAAGTAGCTGAAACACCAGCTGTTATCGGCGAAACATTAATTTCCGTATTAAAAGAAAAAGGCTTATATGAGAAGTGTAAAACGCACTAATTTAATGAAGGAAGACAGTTCACATGACGAACTGTCTTCCGTTCTATGATCATTTAATAACGTTGAGAGGTGATGACATGGACAAACTAACCTATCAACTTGTTCAATTGCATCACTGTTCAGGCATTACGTGGAGGCATTTAGAACGACTTTGTTCCATTGGACCAATAAAAGATGTAACCGAAATCAACACGCTAATTAAGCAATTGCATTTAAATAAAGACACTGCCACTCTAGTTAGAGATCAAATGTCTCAATTTTCAACTACGCAATTAATAGAACGTTATAAACAAAGTGGAATTCACATCATCTCTATGAATCATCCTCTATACCCACCATCATTAAAGCACATTTATGAACCCCCACCTATGTTGTATGTTAAAGGAAATCTACAACTTTTACAATCTCCTATCAAATTAGCGATTGTTGGAGCAAGGGTACACGATCCGTATGGGGTTCAGGCATTAAAAACATTAATACCCGAACTCGTTGAAAAAAATATTTGCATCGTGAGTGGATTAGCACGTGGAATTGACCGACTAGCCCATGAAATCACCATCAATTACGGTGGAAAAACGATTGGCGTGATTGCAGGTGGATTGTATCATATTTACCCGAAAGAACACTATGCATTAGCTGACAAAATGGCACAAGAGCATCTCCTCATTTCGGAATATCCCCCGATTGTTCCTCCTAAAAAATGGCATTTCCCGAAAAGAAATCGTATTATCTCAGGATTGTCAAGAGGAGTCTTAGTCGTTCAAGCAAGGGAACGAAGCGGCTCTTTAATAACAGCTGATTATGCGATTGATCAAGGACGAGATGTATTTGCTATTCCCGGACCAATCACTTCTCCACTTACAGCAGGCACCCATCTATTAATTCAACAAGGAGCAAAGTTAGTTCATTCGCCCCAGGATATTTTTGATGAATGGTTCTATTAACCTATAAACAAAGATATGAACTTTCAATTTGGAGTTGAATATTTTGTGAATAAAAGAGGTATACATTATGGAAAAGGGAAAATTTTTCTTTAAAGCAGGAAAATAGGAAAAAAAGTGCGAAAAAAAACACTATTTACGTTGAAAGTGGTTGCATTTCTTTCAAATCTGTTATAAATTTTGCAACAGGTGTTTTAATAAAGCTGAAGGAACGTTATTTGAAAACGAATACAGAAAAACCTTTTTGATGGACGTCTGACCTTTAAAAAAAGACGTGTTCTTCATTGACAAAGAGAAAAACTCTCATTAGTATATACATTTGTCTTGTAAATTTTCACCTCTAAGGAGGACTATTCATGTCAGATTACTTGGTGATTGTCGAATCGCCCGCTAAGGCGAAAACAATTGAACGATATCTTGGAAAAAAATATAAAGTAAAGGCATCTATGGGACATGTTCGCGATTTACCGAAAAGTCAAATAGGTGTCGATATAAATAATCAATACGAACCTAAGTATATTACGATTCGTGGCAAAGGTCCTGTATTAAAAGAATTAAAATCAGCAGCAAAAAAGGCGAAAAAAGTGTTTCTGGCAGCTGACCCAGACCGGGAAGGAGAAGCAATTGCTTGGCATTTAGCTCACAGTTTAGAATTAGATACGACTTCCAATTGTCGAGTTGTATTTAACGAAATTACGAAAGACGCTATAAAAGAATCTTTTAAACACCCACGTCCGATTAATATGGACTTAGTAGATGCTCAACAAGCCCGTCGTGTATTGGATCGGCTTGTAGGTTATAAAATTAGCCCTATCCTTTGGAAAAAGGTAAAAAAAGGGTTAAGCGCTGGCCGTGTACAATCCGTTGCCGTTCGCTTAATCATTGACCGAGAAAACGAAATTAAAAACTTTGTACCTGAAGAGTACTGGACGATAGAAGCTCATTTTTCTAAAGAGAAAGAAGTGTTCCAAGGTTACTATTATGGAAAAAACGGCGAAAAAATAGATTTAAAATCTGAAGCGGATGTAAAAAGTGTACTATCATCCCTTGAAGGAAATGAGTTTCTAATTACAAACGTGGTGAAGAAAACCCGTAAACGAAACCCAGCGCCACCTTTTACGACTTCCTCTTTGCAACAAGAAGCAGCTCGAAAATTAAATTTTCGTGCCAAAAAAACGATGATGTTAGCTCAGCAACTATATGAAGGAATTGACATCGGTAAAGAAGGAACAGTCGGTCTCATTACGTATATGCGTACAGATTCAACCCGGGTCTCGGAAGTGGCGCAAAAAGAAGCGTCGGAATATATTGCCGAGCAGTTTGGTTCTACTTATGTAAAACAAACTCAAGCGAAAGAGAAAAAGTCGGCTAATGCTCAAGATGCTCACGAAGCGATTCGTCCAACAAGTACGCTTCGTGATCCTAATTCTATTAAGGAGTATCTAAGCCGTGATCAATATCGTTTGTATAAGCTCATTTGGGAACGTTTCGTAGCAAGTCAAATGGCACCAGCCGAACTTGATACGATGAGCGTTGATTTAGAAAATAACGGACATGTATTTCGAGCGAACGGTTCTAAAGTAAAGTTTCCAGGATTTATGAAAGTATATGTAGAAGGAACCGATGATCAAAAAGAAGAGAATGAAAAAATGTTGCCAGATTTAACGAAAGGTGATAAAGTTCTATCGGAAGAGATAAAGCCGAAGCAACATTTTACACAACCGCCTCCTAGATACACTGAGGCGAGATTAGTAAAAACATTAGAAGAACTTGGAATCGGTCGACCTTCCACTTATGCTCCAACTTTGGATACGATTCAAAAGCGCGGTTATGTCACATTAGAAAATAAACGGTTTGTCCCAACTGAACTGGGAGAAATTGTTCTTGATTTAATAAAAGAATTTTTCCCAGAAATCATTGACGTAGAATTTACGGCAAAGATGGAAAGAAGTTTGGATGAAATTGAAGAAGGAAAAGTCCAATGGGTTAAAATTATCGATGATTTTTACAAAGAGTTTCAAGTTCATCTAAAAAAAGCTGAAGAAGAAATGAAAGAAGTAGAAATAAAAGATGAACAAGTCGGTGAAGATTGTGAAGTATGTGGCAGCCCGCTTGTTTATAAAATGGGTCGCTATGGAAAATTCATGGCGTGTAGCAATTTTCCTGATTGCCGATTTACAAAGCCGATTGTAAAAGATATTGGGGTTAAATGTCCGAAATGTAAAGAAGGAAACATTATCGAACGAAAAAGTAAGAAAAGAAGAACGTTTTATGGTTGTGACCGTTTTCCGAAATGCGATTTCGTTTCATGGGACAAACCACTTGAACGAAGTTGTCCAAAATGCGGTCAAATGCTAGTAGAGAAGAAGCTGAAAAAAGGGGTCCAAGTTCAGTGTATTCAATGTGATTACAAAGAAGAACCCCAAAGCTAATGCAATGAGGGTGAGCAGAGTGCTCACTCTTTCTGTTTGAATAATGTTGCATAAAAAGGTTATAATTTTACAGAAAATTGACCATCCCTTTAAGATAAATGATCTTTCTCTTATAACTATTAGAGATAGATGCCGAATATAATAACATGGAAGTCTTTCAAGGGAAAGACGAGGAGGATTTTGTATGTCAAAGGAAGTTGTAGTTAACGTTGTTGGAGCTGGGTTAGCAGGAAGTGAAGCTGCTTGGCAAATTGCCAAGCGAGGAATTCGTGTTCATCTATATGAAATGCGTCCAGTGAAACAAACACCAGCACATCATACAGATAAATTTGCCGAGTTAGTTTGTAGTAATTCATTACGTGCCAATTCATTAACCAATGCTGTAGGGGTTTTGAAAGAAGAAATGCGTCACCTTGACTCGGTCATCATCCGTTCAGCTGACGATTGTAGCGTTCCAGCTGGTGGAGCGTTAGCTGTTGATCGTCACGAATTTGCCGGTAAAGTAACCGAACGGGTGAAAAATCATCCGAATGTAACCGTATTTCATGAAGAAGTGACGGATATCCCAGAAGGAATTACGGTAATAGCAACAGGACCTTTAACAAGTGAAGCGTTATCAAAAAAGCTTCGTGACTTAACAGGTGAAGATTATTTATACTTTTATGACGCAGCTGCTCCTATTATTGAGAAAGATAGCATAGATATGGAGAAAGTGTATTTAAAATCTCGTTATGACAAAGGAGAAGCAGCATATTTAAACTGCCCTATGACCGAAGAAGAATTCAATCGCTTTTATGATGCATTAATTTCAGCGGAAACCGTTCCGTTAAAAGAGTTTGAAAAAGAAATTTATTTTGAAGGTTGTATGCCGATTGAAGTAATGGCTCAACGTGGGAAAAAGACCTTGCTGTTTGGACCGATGAAACCGGTTGGATTAGAAGACCCACGAACGGGGAAAAGACCATATGCTGTCGTTCAACTACGTCAAGATGATGCAGCTGGTACACTGTATAATATAGTAGGTTTCCAAACCCATCTAAAATGGGGACCTCAAAAAGAGGTAATTCGCCTCATTCCAGGTCTAGAAAATGCTGAAATTGTTCGTTATGGAGTTATGCATCGTAACACATTTATTAATTCACCGAAAGTATTAAAGCCAACGTACCAATTTCATAAGCGCGATACATTGTTCTTTGCTGGGCAAATGACCGGAGTAGAAGGTTATGTTGAATCAGCGGCAAGTGGGTTAATTGCAGGTATTAACGCTGCTCGCCTTGCTCAAGGCTTAGATACCGTTGTCTTTCCGAAAGAAACAGCTATGGGTAGTATGGCGCGATATATTACAGAAGCCAATCCGGAAAACTTTCAACCAATGAATGCAAACTTCGGTTTATTCCCGCCACTACCTGAAAAAATAAAAGGGAAAAAAGAACGTAACGAAAAATATGCTCAACGCGCATTAGAAACAATTCAGAACTTTGTGAAAATATTGTAAATTCCATTGCAAGGGCTTAAAATTTATGATAAGATTTAAAAGCCCTTGCGAGGAGTTGAAACCCAGTGAATGAAAATTTGAATGTTTTGTTACAGTCGTTCATTACATATTTACAAATAGAAAAGAATTATTCACAATATACGATTGAGCATTATCGCAAGGATATTGAATCGTTCTTTGAATTTATGGCTGAAGAAGCGTTAACCATTGAGCAAGTCGAATATTTCAATGCAAGGCTTTATTTAACGAAATTATATGAACGGGAGTATGCTCGAGCTTCTGTATCGCGTAAAATATCAAGTTTACGAAGTTTTTTTCATTTTTTAGTAAGAGAGAAAAAAGTGTCAGAAAATCCATTTGCCTTTGTCTCACAACCTCGAGCGGAGAAGCGATTACCGAAGTTTTTTTATGAGGAAGAATTAGAAAAGCTTTTTGATTCATGTGATACTTCCACTCCCCTTGGGAAGCGAAATTTGGCTCTCCTTGAATTATTATACGCAACCGGTATTCGTGTAAGTGAGTGTGCGCAAATCCAGCTTCGAGATATTGATTTTTACTTAGCAACGTTACTTGTTCGAGGAAAAGGAAGTAAAGAGCGGTATGTTCCGTTCGGGTCATTCGCTCACGAAGCATTGCAAAGTTACATACAAGATGCAAGAGAAGCTCTTTTAAACGGAAAAGAACACTCGTTTTTGTTCGTTAATTTTCGAGGAGATCCTTTAACACCAAGAGGGATTCGTCATATTTTAAATGACTTAATGACGAAAGCTTCACTGAACAGTAAAATACATCCACATATGTTACGACATACGTTTGCTACCCATTTGTTAAACAATGGAGCAGACTTACGAACCGTTCAAGAATTGTTAGGACATGTGAACTTATCATCCACGCAAGTGTATACACATGTCACAAAAGAGCATTTACGCCGTGCTTACATGAATCATCATCCACGGGCATAAGACCAATTGAAGGAGGGTCTCATTTGGAAGGGTTTCACGCAACAACAATATTTGCGATTCAACATAATGGAAAATGTGCGATGGCTGGAGATGGTCAAGTGACGTTTGGTAATGCTGTTGTGATGAAACATACAGCTAGAAAAGTTCGTAAATTATTTAATGGAAAAGTGTTAGCTGGATTCGCTGGTTCGGTTGCTGATGCGTTTACGTTATTTGAAATGTTTGAAGGGAAATTAGAAGAATTTAACGGCAATTTATCTCGTGCTGCCGTGGAATTAGCAAAACAATGGCGTAGCGACAAAGTATTAAGAAGGTTAGAGGCGATGCTTATCGTGATGGACGAAAGCAAGCTGTTGCTTGTATCCGGTACGGGCGAAGTGATTGAACCCGATGATGGCATACTAGCAATCGGATCAGGTGGAAATTACGCCTTATCAGCAGGGCGTGCTTTAAAGCAGTATGCTGGTGATCATTTGTCTGCGAAAGAGATTGCTGCTGCTGCCTTAAAGATTGCTGCAGACATTTGTGTGTACACAAACCATGAAATTGTTGTAGAAGAGCTGTAAAGGGGTGAATAAATGTGAAAAAAAATGAATTAACTCCCCGTCAAATTGTTGAGCGTCTTGACCAATATATTATTGGCCAAAAAGAAGCCAAACGTGCGGTGGCTGTCGCTTTACGTAACCGGTATCGTCGCAGTAAGTTAGATGAAAAATTACGCGATGAAGTGATTCCGAAAAATATTTTAATGATCGGTCCAACGGGAGTAGGAAAAACGGAAATCGCACGCCGTATAGCAAAGCTCGTTGGTGCTCCGTTTGTAAAAGTAGAAGCGACGAAATTTACTGAAGTCGGTTATGTCGGGCGAGATGTTGAATCGATGGTTCGCGATTTAGTCGAAACGGCTGTCCGAATCGTAAAAGAAGAAAAAATGAACGAAGTGCGAGATCGCGCGGAAGAAAATGCGAATCGACGACTCATCGAATTGCTCGTTCCATCTCCAAAAAAGTCTGGTGGGTATAAAAATCCGTTCGAAATGATTTTTGGTGGGACTTCCTCGACAACAACACCTGAGACGGATGAAAAAGAGGATACCAACATTTACGAACGGAGAAGACAAGTCGCTGAAAAATTGGGCCGTGGCGAATTAGAAGAGGAAATTGTCACTGTGGAAGTTGATGAACAAGCCCCTTCCATGTTTGACTTACTTCAAGGTTCTGGAATGGAGCAAATGGGCATTAATATGCAAGATGCGTTAAGCAGTTTGATGCCAAAACGTAAGAAAAAGCGGAAACTAAAAGTAAAAGAAGCCCGAAAAGTTTTAACGAATGATGAAGCCCAAAAATTAATCGATATGGACGAAGTGACCCAAGAAGCAATTTATCGAGCTGAGCAAACAGGAATTATTTTTATCGATGAAATCGATAAAATTGCAAGTCGCACTTCGAGTCAATCTTCGGCAGATGTATCGCGAGAAGGTGTTCAGCGCGATATTTTACCAATTGTTGAAGGTTCGACTGTTGTAACGAAATACGGTTCAGTAAAAACAGACCATATTTTATTCATTGCCGCTGGAGCTTTTCATATGGCGAAGCCTTCAGATTTAATTCCGGAGCTTCAAGGACGTTTTCCAATTCGTGTCGAGCTACAAAAATTGTCCGTCGAAGACTTTGTTAGAATTTTAGTTGAACCAGATAATGCAATTATTAAACAATATCAAGCATTATTGGAAACTGAAGGTATACAAATTGAATTTTCTGACGATGCTATTCGTAGAATTGCTGAAATCGCTTTTGAAGTTAATCAGAATACGGACAATATTGGAGCGCGCCGTTTGCATACCATTATGGAAAAATTGTTAGAAGATTTGTCGTTTGAAGCACCTGATATTACGCTTGAAAAGATTACGATTACTCCACAATATGTTGATGAAAAACTTGGAGCAATCTCTCAAAATAAGGATTTAAGTCAGTTTATTTTATAGTAATAGACATTGAAACGATTAGATAACATTTTACGAATCAAATTTATGCTAGGAGGAATAGAAATGGACTTATTAACTAAAACACGTAAAATTAATGCAATGTTACAAAAAGCTGCAGGTAAACCTGTAAACTTTAAAGAAATGGCTGAAACATTATCAGAAGTAATTGAAGCAAATATTTTTGTTGTCAGCCGTCGTGGAAAATTATTAGGATTTGCCATTAACCAACAAATTGAAAACGAGCGTATGAAGAAAATGCTTGAGGATCGGCAATTTCCAGAAGAATATACAAAAAGCTTATTTAATATCACGGAAACATCACCTAACTTAGATGTATATAGTGAATACACAGCATTCCCTGTAGAAAACCGTGATCTATTCCGTAACGGATTAACAACAATTGTACCTATTAACGGTGGGGGTGAGCGTCTCGGAACGTTAATTCTCGCTCGCTTAGAAGAAAAATTCCATGACGATGATTTAATCTTAGCCGAGTATGGTGCAACAGTTGTAGGGATGGAAATTTTACGTGAAAAAGCGGAAGAAATTGAAGAGGAAGCACGCAGCAAAGCCGTTGTTCAAATGGCTATCAGCTCCTTATCATACAGTGAATTAGAAGCTATTGAACATATTTTTGAAGAACTAAATGGGACAGAAGGACTACTCGTAGCATCAAAGATTGCTGATCGCGTAGGCATTACTCGATCTGTCATCGTTAATGCTCTTCGTAAATTAGAGAGTGCAGGTGTTATCGAATCTCGTTCATTAGGGATGAAAGGAACTTACATTAAAATTTTAAACGACAAATTCTTAGTGGAGCTTGAAAAATTACGTTCTCATTAATTACAACAAAAAAGCGGGATTGTCTTTTAGACAGTCCCGCCTTTTTTTATTTGGCCTTGTTAAACGATACTGTTGATATTTATACATTACGCTTGTGGCGGACACTTTCCGGGGGCAAGCCGCAAGCCGCTTCTCTCGCTACGCTCAAGTATGGGTCTTGCGGCTTCTTGTTCCCGCTGGAGTCGC
>NZ_JBCNBW010000054.1:0-8504 GCF_050478865.1 Aeribacillus pallidus
TCCTTTTTAGATCCGTGGTCTGATCCGTTAGGGAGCGGTTTTCAAATTATCCAGTCACTTTATGCTATCGGTCCAGGGGGCTTGTTCGGATTAGGACTTGGGCAAAGTCGTCAAAAGTTTTTTTATTTACCAGAGCCACAAACGGATTTTATTTTTGCTATTATTTCTGAAGAGCTTGGGTTTATCGGGGCGACGTTTGTTCTATTGTTGTTCGCTTTACTATTATGGCGAGGGATTCGCATATCGTTAGGTGCACCGGATTTATACGGTAGTTTGTTGGCAGTAGGCATTATTTCGATGATTGCCATACAAGTGATGATTAATGTTGGTGTTGTAACAGGCTTGATGCCAGTTACCGGAATCACGTTGCCTTTTTTAAGCTACGGAGGCTCTTCCTTAACATTAATGTTAATGGCTGTAGGTGTATTGTTAAATATCAGCCGTTATGCAAGGTATTAAATGAAAGAAACCTGTAGTTGATACAGGTTTCTTTTCGTTCGTAATGAATTACATTTAATTGGTAAAATTAGAAAATTGGAAAGTAAAAGATGACAAACGGAAAGTAAATACCGAAAAACAGAAAGAAAAAAGAATGAAACGGAAAGAAACAGCCAACGAAAGTCCTTCGCAGGTCCTCCAGCGCGCGTCGAGGCTAATCAGTCGCCTTCGCTTTTCTTATTGTCTAGCTCCGGCTCCTAGCCTCTCGCGTCGCTTCGGCCCTGCTGTGGCGGCAACAGCCTCCTCGCAGGTCCTCCAGCGCACGTCGAGGCTAATCAGTCGCCTTCGCTTTTCTTACAATAATTCAGTTTTTTTAAATTTCAATGACATTGTTTTACTAACGCCCATGTGTTGTTTAGAATATAGTAGAATAGGGTATCGATGTTAAGGATACATACGTTAAATATATGAGGATACATACGAAAAAGTTTATGAAGATCTGAGGTGGAAACATGAAAATTGTCGTCAGTGGGGGAGGAACGGGCGGCCATATATATCCAGCATTAGCGTTTATCCGTTCCTTGCAACAAAATCACCGGGACACGCAATTTTTATATATAGGCACAGAAAAAGGGCTGGAGTCGAAGCTAGTTCCGCGAGAAAATATTCCTTTTAAAGCAATCGAAATTACTGGTTTTAAGCGCTCATTGTCGTTGGAAAATTTTAAAACCGTTTATCGATTTTTAAAAGGTGTGAAAGATAGTAAAGCGTATTTAAAAGAATTTCAACCCGATGTCGTTATTGGAACGGGTGGCTACGTCTCTGGACCAGTTGTGTATGCAGCGGCGAAATTGGGTATTCCAACAATTATTCATGAACAAAATAGTGTACCCGGTTTAACAAACAAATTTTTAAGTCGGTACGTAGATTATGTGGCTACGTGTTTTGAATCATCCCATTCGTACTTTCCGGCAGATAAAGTCGTATTGACGGGAAATCCTCGTGCGACCGAAGTGGTAGGTGCCAATGGGAAAGGCGTTTTAGAAAGATTCGGATTATCTCATGAGCTGCCAACCGTTCTTATTTTTAGTGGATCACGTGGTGCTCGGCCGATTAATGAAGCGGTTGTGGAAATGTTAAAAAATTATCCAACCCCTCCCTTTCAAGTGTTATATGTTACTGGTGATGCTCATTATGAACAGGTACAAGAAAAGTTATTAAACACAAAGACCAACCATGTATCGGTTGTACCGTTCATTCATAACATGCCTGAAGTATTGGCAAGTGTCGATCTTGTTGTTTCAAGAGCTGGAGCGACAACATTAGCCGAACTTACAGCTTTAGGTGTACCGTCCATATTAATACCGAGTCCGTATGTGACGAATAATCATCAAGAAAAAAATGCCCGGGCGTTAACGGAAAAAGATGCAGCTATGTTAATCCTTGAAAACGAGTTAACTAGTGAACGTTTGTACAAGAAAATTGAATCTATTTTATCTAACGAAAAAAAGTTAGCGTTAATGAAAAAGAACGCGAAAGCTTTAGGCATACCAGATGCTTCGAATCGCTTGTATAACTTAATTCAATCGTTAACGAAGTAAAATGAACCTTCGGAGAGGAGCGAAAAAATTGAAGGAATTGATTCATAAATTGCAGGAAGCTAATGTAGGGAAGGTGAAAAAACAAGAACCGCTTTCCTTGCATACAACCATCAAAATTGGTGGTCCAGCAGATGTTTTTGTGGAACCAAACTCGATAGAAGACTTAAAAAAAACGATGGATATTATAACAAAATATGATGTACCATGGCGAGCGATTGGTCGAGGTTCAAACCTTTTAGTGTCTGATGAAGGAATTGAAGGGGTTGTAATAAAGCTCGGTAAAGGCATTGACCAATTAGACATTGATGGGGAAGAAATTCGTGTGGGTGGCGGATATTCATTAGTGACGTTAGCAACACAAATAAGCCGTATGGGATTATCTGGTCTTGAATTTGCCGGAGGAATTCCTGGATCCGTTGGCGGCGCCGTTTATATGAATGCTGGTGCCCATGGATCAGACATTTCCAACATATTAAAGAAAGCACACATTTTATTCCCGGATGGAACGATGGAATGGCTGACAAATGAAGAAATGGAGTTTTCGTATCGAACGTCCGTATTACAGAAAAAGCGCCCGGGAATTGTCCTTGAAGCTATTTTCACGTTAAAAAAAGGCGATAAAGAACAAATTATAGCAGAAATTAAAAAGAATAAAGAATACCGGAAAGAAACTCAACCATGGTCATATCCATGTGCAGGAAGTATCTTTCGTAATCCTCTTCCTCACTATGCAGGAAAATTAGTCGAAGAGGCTGGTCTAAAAGGGTACCAAATTGGCGGTGCACAAATTTCGGATATGCATGGAAACTTTATTGTCAATGCCGATAAAGCGACATGTCAAGACGTCTTACAGTTAATTGACCATATTAAAAAAACGATCCGTGAAAAATTTGGTATCAACATGGAAACGGAAGTAGAGATTATTGGCAGAAAATAAGCGGATTTTCCTCTTTTATCCTTATTTTGGTTCGTATACAATAGAATTAGCGAGTTGGATGTCGGACGTAAATAAGATAAAGAGGATTGTAGTGCTGAAACGGCATGAATCCATTCGTGCCGTTCTTCCGTTTTCAGAAATGGATTAGTTGTTCTCAAAGTTCGGAGGAAGGTTCATGGAAAAAGGGAAGGTTATTTCATTAGAAGAGAGGATTCCTAAATTAAAGGAGCAGCGACGAAAAAAAACAAATCGTCGACTGATATTGTTAATTAGTTTATTTTTTTCACTTATTTTGTCAATCGTCTATTTTCAATCCCCTCTTAGTCATGTAAAATCCATATCTGTTAAAGGAAATAGTGCCATTAGTGAAAATGAAATTGTGCAGGCAAGTCAACTGGCAGTTGGTATGAATCTTTGGGATATTGATAAAGACGAAGTTCAACAACGAATTGAAGCACTTGCTGAAGTAAAAAAGGCTTCTGTCCAAGTTTCCTTTTTCCGTACGGTAACAATCACCATAGAGGAACACAGGAAAATTGCGTATATTGTAAAAGGAAAATCCTTTTATCCTGTATTAGAAAACGGGACGGTCATCCAAAACCAACCTTCTTCCTCTTTACCAGTATATGCCCCTTTGTTGCTCAACTTTAAGGAAGGGGCGGTATTAAATGAAATGATTGATCAATTAGAACAATTGCCATCAGAAATTATTCATTCTATTTCTGAAATTTATTATGAGCCAAAAGAATCGGACAAGCACCACATTACTCTTTATATGAATGACGGATTTGAGGTTAGTGCAACCATTCGCACATTTGCTCAAAAAATGATTTATTATCCATCGATTGTTAATCAAATTGATCCGAATGTGAAAGGAATCATCGATTTAGAAGTCGGTTCGTTTTTCAGGGCATATGAGACAGAAGGAGAAGTGGACGATGAGGAAGGTGAAAGTGAAGGGTAGAAATGTGATCCTTACTCTTGTCACCCTAGTGCTAGGTTTTATATTAGCCTTTTCATATAGTCATACAAGACAAGCAAAACATCAAGGTGTAATTAGCAATTCCCAATGGGAAAAGGAAGATTCATTACGTACCCAGCTAATCAGACACCAAGAAAAAACACGTCAATTACAGTCGGAATTGTTCCAAAAACAAGAACAAGTTCGCGAAATGGAACAAGAACTGTCAAAGGAAGAGCAAATCTTTTTTAACTTAGCGGAGGATGCGGAGAAATACCGGATGTTTCTTGGAAAGGTGAAAGTCAAGGGAAAAGGGGTCGAAGTCACTTTAGCAGATGGTGATTATCGCCCAGAAGAAGAAAATGTTAATAATTACTTAGTACACGAACATCATGTGTTTAAAGTTGTTAATGAGCTGTACATTGCTGGTGCTAGTGCAGTCGCCATTAATGGTCAACGGTTAACACATAACTCCTACATTATTTGTGATGGCCCGGTCATTACAGTTGATGGTTATCAGCATCCAGCACCGTTTGTTATTTCCGCAATTGGCGACCCTGATGTTCTAGCTTCTGCTTTAAATATTACTGGGGGAGTTAAAGATCAGTTGGTCAATGATAACATTGTTTTTACCCTTGAAAAAAAGAATGAAATCATCCTCGAACCGATTTATGGTGATTCGTAACGTCATGAAGTAAGTTATTAAAAAGAGGGCAAGGTGAAAAGGAGTGAGTGTTGGAAAATGTATTCACTTCACAATCATAACCATCATCATTGGATTTATGCTGGCCATTCAATTTCAAACAGTTCAACATCCAGATGTGCGGGATACACGAGACATTTGGGAACTACGGGAAGCTCTTTTAAAAGAAAAAGAGCTTCAATCGAATTTGATTAAAGAAATTCGTTCTCAAGAAGAAAAAATGGCTAAATATGAATCAGAGCGCAAGCAGAGTAAAGAACAAGCGTTACGCGAAACGTTAGAGGAATTAAAAGCAGAAGCAGGTTTAACGGATATCACGGGCCCAGGGGTTATATTAACGATTGAACCTTTACATGAAGAGTTATTATTTGGATATGAAGTCCCGCAAGTTTCACCTGTTCTACTTCAGCGGCTTGTTAATGAATTAAATAAATATGAGGCCGAGCATATCTCTATTGCAGATCAACGGGTGATTAATTCGACGGTTATTCGTGACATCAACGGGGAAACGAAAGTGAATGGTCAGTCCATTGATCAAATGCCATTAGAAATTAAGGTGGTTACAAAAGATTTTCCATCGGCAGAAAAACTATATAACTTGGTTAAAGTCTCACGTGTCGTGGAAGAGTTTTTCATTGACAATTTGCAAGTACATGTGTCGGAACCGCTAACATCGATAACAGTTCCTGCGTACAACCAAACGTTGCGTATTCGCTATTTGGAGCCTGTCAATGATAAAGGAGGAAATGGATAATGTGGCTCCCTATATTAGGACTTCTCATCGGAATTGTGCTCGGGTTATTAACCGACATTACGATTCCAGATGAGTATTCAAACTATTTGTCCATCGCCGTACTAGCGGCTCTTGATACGTTATTTGGGGGTATAAGAGCACACTTGCAAGATACCTACGATGAAAAAGTGTTTGTTTCCGGCTTTTTCTTTAATATCCTTCTTGCGGCAAGTTTAGCTTTTCTAGGTGTTCATCTTGGTGTAGACTTGTATTTAGCAGCGGTTTTTGCTTTTGGCGTTCGCCTGTTTCAAAATATCGCTGTTATTCGACGAATACTGTTACATAAATGGTCTACAACCAATGAAAAAACAGAAAAAAATTGATTTTTTTAGAGGGATAAAAACATTTTTGACGAATATTTTTAGAAGATATTTTTTCATTTCCTTGGTAATTTTGATCTTGTAAGTATTGGATTTGTGAAGGAGGTGCCACAGGATGAACAGCAATGAAATTTTTGTAAGTATCGATATTGGTACTTCAACCATTAAAGTTATCATTGGCGAGATGGTCAATGATTCCTTAAATATAATTGGAGTTGGTAATATACCTTCAGAGGGCATAAAAAAAGGCTCTGTAGTTGACATAGATGCAACTGTTCAATCTATTAAAAAAGCGGTAGACCAAGCCGAAAGAATGATTGGGATGAACATCCATCAAGTGATTGTCGGTGTTTCTGGTAATCACGTTATGTTACAACCGTGTCACGGGGTCGTTGCCGTTTCGAGTGAAAACCGTGAAATAACCGATGAAGATGTGGCTAGGGTGATGGATGCAGCCCAAGTGATTTCCATTCCTCCTGAGCGTGAAATTATTAATGTCATCCCAAAACAATTTATCGTAGATGGATTGGATGGAATCAACGACCCGCGAGGAATGATTGGTGTTCGCCTAGAAATGGAAGGTACCATCATTACTGGTTCCAAAACAATGTTACATAACACTTTAAGATGCGTGGAACGAGCTGGGTTAGAAATTGTTGATATCGTGCTCCAACCCCTTGCTGCTGGGGCCATTGCCTTATCAAAAGATGAATTAAATATGGGTACGGCACTAATCGATATTGGAGGAGGATCAACAACCGTTGCTTATTTTGAACATGGGCATCTTCAAGGTACATGCGTCCTCCCAGTTGGAGGAGACCATATTACAAAAGATTTATCGATCGGGTTAAAAACAACAACGGAAGATGCAGAACGAATCAAGAAAAAATATGGTTACGCTTTTTATGACCATGCTTCTGAAGAAGAAGTGTTTAGCGTTCCGATTATTGGAAGTGATCAACACCAACAGTTTAATCAATTAGAAGTTGCTGATATTATTGAAGCTAGATTGGAAGAAACATTTGATCTTGTACTACATGAATTAAAACGAATGGGTGTACATGATATACCAGGTGGATTTGTCCTAACTGGTGGTGTCGCTAACATACCTGGTATTTTAGAATTAGCTCAATTTGTCTTCCATAATCGTGTACGCATTGCCGTACCTGACTACATCGGTGTCAGAGAGCCTCAATATACAACATCAGTTGGGCTCATAAAGTATGCTTACAAGTCTGCCAGAATACAAGGCAGAAAGGTAAGCGCAAGCCCAATTCCTGTTGAGATACCTGAGAAAAATACAGTGAAAACTGTCCAGTCGAAGGGGAAGGTAGAGAATAAACCAACTAAACAGGAAGATAAACTTTCAACAAAAATGAAAAAATTCTTTGGTTACTTTTTTGAGTAAATACATCTATTGGAATATCGACGAATTAGGAGGATTTTGCCATGTTGGAGTTTGATACGAATTTAGACCAATTTGCCACAATAAAAGTTATAGGTGTTGGTGGTGGCGGAAACAACGCTGTCAACCGAATGATTGAACATGGTGTTCAAGGGGTAGAATTTATTGCTGTTAATACGGACGCACAAGCTTTAAATCTATCAAAAGCTGAAATTAAAATGCAAATCGGTGCAAAATTAACACGTGGTCTTGGTGCTGGGGCAAATCCAGAAGTAGGTAAAAAAGCGGCCGAAGAAAGTAAAGAGCAAATTGAGGAAGCTTTAAAAGGAGCAGATATGGTATTCGTTACTGCTGGTATGGGCGGTGGTACGGGTACCGGAGCTGCACCAGTAATCGCTCAAATTGCTCGCGATTTAGGAGCCTTAACTGTAGGTGTAGTAACACGCCCATTTACGTTCGAAGGTCGCAAACGTGCCACTCAAGCACAAGGCGGAATTGCTGCGATGAAAGAAGCAGTTGATACGTTAATCGTTATTCCAAACGACCGTCTTCTAGAAATTGTTGATAAGAGTACGCCAATGCTAGAAGCGTTCCGTGAAGCGGACAATGTATTACGTCAAGGTGTACAAGGAATTTCAGACTTAATTGCCGTTCCTGGTTTAATCAACCTTGACTTTGCCGATGTAAAAACAATTATGTCTAATAAAGGATCGGCCTTAATGGGTATTGGTGTTGCATCTGGTGAAAACCGCGCGGCTGAGG
Organism: Aeribacillus pallidus; assembly: GCF_050478865.1. Lineage (NCBI taxonomy): Bacteria > Bacillati > Bacillota > Bacilli > Caryophanales > Bacillaceae > Aeribacillus > Aeribacillus pallidus. The sequence goes on from NZ_JBCNBW010000054.1 coordinate 7,921, forward strand.
CAGCTAAAAAAGCGATTTCCAGCCCGTTATTAGAAACATCCATTGACGGTGCTCAAGGCGTATTAATGAATATTACAGGTGGTACAAATTTAAGCCTATATGAAGTTCAAGAAGCAGCTGACATTGTCGCTTCTGCCTCTGACCAAGATGTGAACATGATATTCGGTTCCGTTATTAACGAAAATTTGAAAGACGAGATTGTTGTGACAGTAATTGCAACAGGGTTTAATGAAGAAGCCATTCAAACGAAACAATCCCGTCCAAACTTAAATCAAGTGCGAACAAATAATACCAATGTTCAACCAAAAAGAGAAGTAAAACGTGAGGAGCCACAAACGATGGAATCCAATCGTAGCTCCAATCAGTCGATAGAAGAAACACTTGATATTCCAACATTCTTACGTAATCGCAATCGTCGTCGTTAATGGGAAAAGACCTGACAAGTGTCGGTACGAGTGCTGGCACTTGGCGGGTCTTTTTTCATTAAGCTATGTTATATTTTCATTGTTGATTTTTAGCAAGTTGTTCACACGGCGGCGACTCAGCGGGAACAAGAAGCTGCAAGACCCATACTTGAGCGTAGC
>NZ_JBCNBW010000055.1:0-45598 GCF_050478865.1 Aeribacillus pallidus
AATGTATAAATATCAACAGTAACATTTAAAGAGCTTTTCCTTAAATGAATTTAGTTAAACAATTCTCATTTTAGAAAAATTCCCTTAATCAAAAGAATACGAAACAAGACTTCCGAATATGTATGTACCCCAATGACAAATTTCGAGAAAATGAACAAAAATATGTTTGGAATTCCTTACACAAACTGACACCTTTTGACTAACCTCATGCGGTATACTTTCCGTAATAGGAAGGGAGCGCTCGGTGAAGGAGGAGAAAAGTGACCGTTTACCTCGATGTCATTTGGTTGTTAAACTGGTTAGTCGATTGTTTGTTGCTGATGATGACGGGCTGGATTTTAAAACAATCGATTCCAAGGTGGAGGTATGTTGTAGGAGGATTTATCGGTTCTCTCGTTATTCTATTCAGCATTACTCCTGTTAGTTCTTACATCCAACATCCCATTAGTAAATTGTTTGTTTCCGTGTTGATGGTTTGGTTCGTCTTTCGGTTTCGACGTTTCACTTATTTTTTAAAATCGTTATTGACCTTTTATTTTACAACCTTTTTGTTTGGGGGATTTTTAATTGGGCTTCATTATTTTATTCAATTTGATTCATCCATAGAAGTATCGATTTATTCGTCTCTTTCCAAAGGATTTGGCGACCCGATTAGTTGGGTGTTTGTAATGTTTGGACTACCTCTTGCTTGGTATTTTACAAAAAGTCGAATTGACCATATGGAACATATTCAAATTCAATATGACAGATGGGTACAAGTGGAAGTTTTATTAAATGGGGAGACTTTTCACTGGATAGGTCTTATTGATAGTGGGAACCAACTCGTAGATCCGATTAGTCAATCTCCAGTAATGATTGCCTCCATTAAAGGTATGGAAGAGCGGTTTCCAGCTGATGTCGTTCATCTTGCAAAGTTCCCTGATGATTTATTGAATTCGTCGATAACGCTTCCGCATGAATGGGAAGATCGTATTCGTATTCTTCCAACGAAAGTTGTCGGTAATGATCAACAATTACTCATTGCCTATAAAGTTGACTATGTAAAAATTACGACGAACGATCATCAAACCTTTATACCAGAAAAAGCATTGGTCGTATTATCAACACAACAGTTGTCCTCTGATCAAACATTCCACTGTATTATTCATCCGAAAATGGTGACAGGAATCCCGGTTTCAACCGCCTCATAAATAGCTTGTTCCTATAAAAAATTTTATCTTAAAGGAGGAGTCTATGATGAAGAATTGGCGCATTCTTTTATCTTATCTTTGGTACAAACTATTAATTAAATTGGGAATTAAGACAGACGAAATATATTATATTGGTGGCAGCGAAGCGTTACCTCCTCCGTTAACAAAAGAAGAAGAGGAAATGTTATTAAAAAAATTACCCAAGGGGGATAAGGCGGCTCGCTCACTGCTCATAGAACGTAACTTGCGACTCGTTGTCTATATTGCTAGGAAATTTGAAAATACGGGGATAAACATCGAAGACTTAATTAGCATCGGGACCATCGGCTTAATTAAAGCTGTAAATACGTTTAATCCTGAGAAAAAAATCAAGCTCGCTACATATGCTTCTCGCTGTATTGAAAACGAAATATTAATGTATTTGCGGAGAAATAATAAAATCCGAGCAGAAGTGTCGTTCGATGAACCATTAAATATTGATTGGGACGGAAATGAATTACTACTTTCTGATGTTCTAGGAACCGATGACGATATTATAACGAGAGATTTAGAAGCAAACGTCGACCGAAAATTACTACAAAAAGCGTTGCATCAACTTTCCGATCGAGAAAAACAAATTATGGAGCTTCGCTTTGGGCTATCAGGAGAAGAAGAAAAAACGCAAAAAGATGTCGCGGATATGCTAGGAATTTCTCAGTCATACATTTCTCGTTTAGAAAAACGCATCATTAAACGATTACGAAAAGAATTTAACAAGATGGTGTAAAATTTTTTTTTTCTAATTTACAACGTAAGTAGGACAAGGGCTCCGCGTTTCTAAGGGTTTTGGTGATGCATATTTTTCCCTCGCAAGGAGATACTTAACTTTGTACAAGAGCTCCTGTGAGGAGGGGAAGTCTGTGTCACGTAACAAAGTTGAAATTTGCGGTGTAGATACCTCCAAATTACCTGTATTAAAGAACGAAGAAATGCGCGAGCTCTTTCGCCAAATGCAAGCGGGAGAACTTTCTGCGAGGGAAAAGCTCGTCAATGGAAACTTACGCCTTGTATTAAGCGTCATTCAACGATTTAACAATCGGGGAGAATATGTCGATGATTTGTTTCAAGTTGGATGCATTGGCTTAATGAAATCCATTGATAATTTTGATCTAAGTCAAAATGTTAAATTTTCAACGTATGCGGTTCCAATGATTATCGGAGAAATTCGACGCTATTTACGTGATAATAATCCGATTCGGGTATCACGTTCATTACGGGATATTGCGTATAAAGCTTTGCAAGTCCGTGAACGTCTGATGTCAGAAACGTCAAAGGAACCGACGGCTGAAGAAATTGCGAAAGAATTAGAAGTTTCTCATGAAGAAGTAGTATTTGCATTAGATGCAATTCAAGACCCAGTTTCCCTGTTCGAACCGATTTACAATGATGGGGGAGACCCGATTTATGTGATGGATCAATTAAGTGATGAACGAAATAAAGATAGTCAATGGATTGAAGAAATCGCGTTAAAAGAGGGCTTAAGAAGATTAAATGAGCGGGAAAAAATGATTATTCGCAAACGCTTTTTCCAAGGGAAGACACAGATGGAAGTGGCCGAAGAAATCGGTATCTCCCAAGCTCAAGTGTCACGGTTAGAAAAAGCAGCGATCAAACAAATGAATAAAAATATTCATTAGTGCTCCCAATTTGTGGAGCCTTTTTTTTATTTATGGAATTTTTGAATACTACTTGTCTAAAACTCATGAAGTTCTTTTCATTCCGCATATATTGAAAGTAAATAGAGTGAAAAGTGAGGGACAAAAATGGTAAGAATTTCAGAATTTCAAATAAAAGATGTTGTGAACATTTCGGACGGCCGTCGATTAGGAAACATTGTCGATTTTGAAATTAATACAGACACTGGAAAAATAACCGCAGTAATTATTGGAGGAAGCGGGAAACTATTTGGTTTTCTAGGAAAAGATGACGACTTATTTATACCATGGACACAAATTGTAAAAATTGGTGCCGATGTTATTCTTGTTCGCTTAAAAGAGTCAACAACGTTTCAATATCAATTAGAAAAGCCAAAAGAGTGACGAAAGAAACCACAAATATGTTAAACTAAAGAAAAAAGAAATGGAGAAATGTGGATGAGTGAACCAATGGTAAAGCTGGATTCTTCATACTACACGATTCCTGAATGGACGAATGTGGATTCCGAGCTTGTTGTCGGCATTTCAACAAAACAGTTACCGACCAACGGGAATGGGAATTTGGCCTTTCACGTCACAAACGATTGGAAAACTGTTCAAGTGAACCGTCAACAGCTTGCCAATGCCCTTTCGTTCCCTGTTCAACATTGGGTAGGAGCTGAACAAACACATGAAAGCCTTATCGTAAAAGTGCAAAGAAAACATCGTGGAAGAGGGGCTCTCGATTATTCGACGAGCTTTCCTCATACGGATGGATTTTACACAACGGAGAAAGGGATTTTACTTACCCTTTGTTTTGCTGATTGTGTCCCGCTTTATTTCCGTGCACGAAACTGTCCAATCATCGGTGTAGCGCATGCAGGGTGGAAAGGAACCGTACGAAATATTGCCGGGCAAATGATTGATACTTTTAAAAAGGAAGGCGTATCTCCAGCCGATATTGAAGTGGTTATTGGTCCATCCATATGTTCAGCGTGTTATATCGTGGATGATAAAGTGATCAATTTAGTGAAAAAGACGGTAGAACATGGTGTCGAAAATATCTATAATGAAGTAAAGCCAGGTCAATACGAACTTGATTTAAAAAAAGTCAATAAATTGCTTTTAATTCAAGCCGGTGTGAAAAGAGAACACATCCAGACAAGTTCCTTATGTACTTCATGCAAAGAAGAAGATTTTTTCTCCCATCGACGTGACAAAGGGAATGCGGGACGAATGTTAGCGTTTATTGGTTGGAAGGAGGATCGTTCTAAATGAGTGTCAAAGAAAATTTACAAATCATTGAACAAAACATCAAAGAAGCGTGTGAACGGTCCAACCGTAACAAAGAAGAGGTTCAAATTATTGCCGTTACGAAATATGTAAGCAATGAGCGGGCGCAAGAAGCGTTAGAGGCAGGAATTATCCATCTTGGAGAAAATCGCGATGATGGCTTTTTAAAAAAATGGGAACAATTTCAGGACAAGCCTATATGGCATTTCATCGGTACGTTACAATCACGTAAAGTAAAAAATATCATAGACAAAGTTGATTACATACATTCGTTGGACCGTTTATCATTGGCGAAAGAAATTCAAAAACGGGCGTCCAAACCGATCAAGTGTTTTGTACAAGTGAACGTATCCGGAGAAGAGTCTAAGCATGGGCTCAGACCGGATGAACTCATCCCGTTTATTGAGCAATTAGCTTCTTTTGACCGCATTGTCGTTGTTGGACTGATGACGATGGCACCATTTACAGATGACGAAACGTTGATTAGACGTTGTTTTCAACAATTGAAAACTTTACAATTAAAGGTACAAGCACTAAATAAAAAATACGCACCGTGTACCGAATTATCGATGGGCATGTCGAACGACTATATCATCGCCGTAGAAGAGGGAGCTACCTTTGTGCGAATCGGTTCGTCTTTAGTCGGTGAATAGTGATAGGAGGTGGAAAAGATGGGCATTAAATCAAAATTAAAAACGTTTTTCTTTTTAGACGATGAATTCGAAAATGAGGAAGAATACATAGAGGAACAACTCCCGGCCGTCCAAAAATCGCAAGCGAAACAAAATGTTGTTAGCTTACAAAGTGTACAAAAGTCTTCCAAAGTCGTATTAGTCGAACCACGTGTTTATGCAGAAGCGCAAGATATTGCTGATCATTTAAAAAATCGCCGGGCGGTTGTTGTCAATTTGCAACGCATTCAACACGATCAAGCAAAGCGAATTGTAGACTTTTTAAGTGGAACGGTTTATGCTATTGGAGGAGATATTCAACGAATCGGAACGAATATTTTCTTATGTACACCGGATAATGTAGAAGTAAGTGGGAACATTTCCGACTTTGTGATGGAGGACAATTACGAAGATTCGAGGTGGTAATAAAAAGAATGGATACGATATTTGTACTTTTATTAAAACTTATTGAAATTTATTCATGGGCACTAATTATTTATATTTTAATGTCCTGGTTTCCAAACGCTAGAGAATCCAGCATCGGCCAATTTTTAGCTCGTATATGTGAACCGTATTTAGAGCCGTTTCGCCGCTTTATCCCACCTATCGGGATGATTGATATTTCACCAATTGTGGCTTTTATTGTTTTAAATTTAGCTTCAAGAGGGTTAGTCCAATTGTATTATTGGTTTTAAAAGAATCGGGGATAGCCCCGATTTTTCTTTTCTCCTTCATAATATTTCAACAAAGGAGTTCTCGCCATATGGAAGGAATTTATCAACATTTCCGACCGGAAGAAAAAGATTTTATCGATAAAGTGATAGCGTGGAAATCCGAAGTAGAAATGATGTATGCTCCGAAATTGACGGACTTTTTAGATCCGAGACAACAGTTTTTAACGAAATCAATCGTCGGAAGCGGTGATATAAACGTCCAATTTTTTGGGGGAAATCCCACAGCTGAGCGAAAGCGAGCGCTGTTGTACCCGTCCTATTATTCCCCAGAAGAAAAAGATTTTGACATCGTGCTCTTTGAATTAAAATATCCGACCAAATTTGTTCAATTGGACCATCGCCAAGTGCTTGGCACCTTACTTTCTTTAGGTATAAAACGTGAGAAGTTTGGCGACATTATAGTCAACAATGGTCGAATCCAATTTTTGGTTGTAGCGGAATTAGCGTCGTTTATCGAAATGCACATGCAAAAGGTTGGAAAAGCATCTGTAAAAGTGGAACGACTCCCGCTTTCGGACATCATGAATCATGCCGAAGAATGGCAGGAAAAACAGACGACTGTATCCTCGCTACGGTTAGATGTTGTTCTTTCTGGAATCACCAATTTATCTCGTCAAAAAGTACAAAGTATGATTAAAAATGGTCTCGTCAAAGTGAACTGGCAGCTCATTGATGAACCTTCGTTTATTTGTCAAGAAGGTGATATCCTTTCCGCGAAAGGATTCGGACGAAGTAAGCTATTTTCTATAGACGGCCAAACGAAAAAAGAAAAATGGCGTATCACCATGGGAATCTTAAAATAAGGGTGTTTGAGTTGAAGGCGGTTTTATGTTTTAAAATTATTTGTTTCTAACAGCGGGCCAAGGCCGTCGAAAAAGATGCAATAATTGCAAAGAAAATCTCATCGAATTTGCAGGAATTTCCCCACAAACTGTCGAATCATCTGTATAATAAAAATACATGATTCAGTTGTGGAGGTGGCAGCATGCCTTTAACACCGTTAGACATACATAACAAAGAATTCAGCCGAGGTTTTCGAGGGTATGATGAAGATGAAGTTAATGAGTTTTTAGACCAAGTCATTAAAGATTACGAATTATTGATTCGTGAAAAGCGCGAATTAGAAGAAAAATTAGCTTCGTTAAACGAGCGTTTAAGTCATTTTACAAATATAGAAGAAACGCTCAATAAATCGATTGTCGTTGCTCAAGAAGCGGCGGAAGAAGTAAAGCGAAATGCCCAAAAAGAGGCGAAGTTAATCATTCGTGAAGCGGAGAAAAACGCTGACCGTATTGTAAACGAAGCGTTAGCAAAAGCGAGAAAAATTGCTCTTGAAATTGAAGAGTTGAAAAAACAGTCGAAAGTATTCCGTACGCGCTTCCGCATGCTTATTGAAGCCCAGTTAGATTTAGTAAACAGCGAAGACTGGGATCAATTAATGGAATTTGAAATTGACGCTACTGAATTAAAAGCTTTAGAAGAGGAAGATAGCCTAGCGTAAGGACCTTGACGAAATCCATGGGAATTACATATAATTTAAAAACAAGTGGATGATAGAAAAAGCGATGATAGGGACAGTACAGTGCTCAAGCGCCTTTTTCAAGCGAGTCAGGGACGGTGGAAGCCTGATAGAAGGTGAGTGCTGGAAAATCACCCTAGAGCTCCTTTTCGAACGAGCCATTTAGTAGAAAAGGACGGATTATTCACGTTACGAATACCGAGTGGACAGATGGACTCGTCTGTCTATAAGGGTGGTACCGCGGGAATGAATACCTTCTCGTCCCTTTTGGGATGAGAAGGTTTTTTTATTGATACTTAGGATAAATAGGAGGATGAACATGGACTATAAAGAAACGTTATTAATGCCGAAAACGGATTTTCCAATGCGCGGAAATTTACCGAAGCGCGAACCGGAAATTCAGAAAAAATGGGATGAAATGGACATTTATAAAAAAGTGCAAGAGCGCACGAAAGGTCGTCCGCTATTCATTCTACATGATGGACCTCCGTACGCGAACGGAGATATTCACATGGGGCATGCGCTAAATAAAATTTTAAAAGACTTTATCGTCCGTTATAAATCAATGACAGGTTATTATGCACCATATGTACCAGGTTGGGATACGCACGGTCTTCCGATTGAGCAAGCGTTAACGAACAAAGGCGTCAACCGTAAAGAAATGTCGGTTGCTGAATTCCGTAAACTATGTGAAGAATATGCATATGAGCAAATTAATAACCAACGCGAACAATTTAAACGTCTCGGTGTTCGTGGTGATTGGGAAAACCCTTATATTACGCTAAAACCTGAGTACGAAGCACAGCAAATTAAAGTATTCGGGGAAATGGCGAAAAAAGGTTATATTTATAAAGGGTTAAAGCCAGTTTACTGGTCTCCATCCAGTGAATCGGCTTTAGCTGAAGCAGAAATCGAATACAAAGATAAACGCTCTCCATCCATTTACGTTGCTTTCTCTGTGAAAGATGGAAAAGGCGTATTAGACGAAGGGACAAAAATCGTCATTTGGACGACAACTCCATGGACGATTCCAGCCAACCTTGGAATTGCTGTTCATCCTGAACTTGACTACGTTGTCGTAAAAGTAGACAACGAACATTTCGTGGTAGCGGAAGCGTTATTAGAAGAAGTTGCGAAAACAGTGGAATGGGAGTCTTATGAAGTTGTTAAAACGGTCAAAGGTGCCGAATTAGAATATGTTGTGGCGAAACATCCACTTTATGACCGTGATTCGTTAGTCATCCTTGGCGATCACGTTACAACAGACTCCGGTACGGGCTGCGTTCATACAGCTCCTGGTCACGGGGAAGACGACTTCCGTGTTGGACAGCAATACGGATTAGATGTATTATGTCCAGTTGACGAAAAAGGATATATGACGAACGAAGCGCCTGGATTTGAAGGGTTGTTCTACGATGATGCCAACAAACCAATTACGCAAAAATTAGAAGAAGTGGGTGCATTATTAAAACTACAATTTATTACTCACTCCTATCCGCACGACTGGCGTACGAAAAAACCGGTTATTTTCCGGGCGACAGCACAATGGTTCGCATCCATTGACAAATTCCGAGATGAATTATTAGAAGCTGTAAAAGAAACGAAATGGGTGCCTGCTTGGGGAGAAACTCGTCTTTACAACATGATTCGTGATCGTGGCGATTGGTGTATTTCTCGTCAACGGGCATGGGGCGTACCAATTCCGGTATTCTACGCAGAAAACGGGGAAGCAATCATTACCGATGAAACGATCGAACATGTAGCGAACTTGTTCCGTGAACACGGCTCAAACGTATGGTTCGAACGGGAAGCAAAAGACTTATTACCAGAAGGATTTACGCACCCAGGTAGCCCGAACGGCAAGTTCACTAAAGAAACCGATATTATGGACGTTTGGTTTGACTCTGGTTCTTCCCATCAAGCGGTACTTGTCGAACGAGATGATTTAGATCGTCCAGCTGACCTTTATTTAGAAGGATCTGACCAATATCGCGGTTGGTTTAACTCTTCCTTAACAACAGCGGTCGCTGTAACAGGAAAAGCTCCATACAAAGGTGTCTTAAGCCACGGATTTGCGCTTGACGGTGAAGGGCGTAAAATGAGTAAATCGCTCGGTAACGTCGTCGTTCCAGCGAAAGTAATGAATCAATTAGGTGCGGATATTTTACGCCTTTGGGTTGCATCTGTCGATTATCAAGCGGACGTCCGCGTATCTGATGCGATTTTAAAACAAGTCGCCGAAGTGTATCGCAAAATCCGCAACACGTTCCGTTTCTTACTTGGTAACTTAGCGGACTTCGACCCAACAAAAGATAAAGTGGCTTATGAACAGTTACGTGAAGTAGACCAATTCATGCTTGTCAAACTAAACAAATTAATCAAGCATGTACGCGAAGCTTATGAAACGTATGAATATGCCAGCATCTATCATGCGGTCAACAACTTCTGTACGCTTGATTTAAGTGCCTTCTATCTTGATTATGCAAAAGACATTTTATACTGCGAGGCACCAAATAACCATGAACGCCGCTCAATGCAAACAGTGCTTTACGAGTGCTTAGTTGCTTTAGCCAAACTAATGTCACCAATTATTTCACACACAGCGGATGAAGTGTGGTCCTACATTCCTGGCGTAGAGGAAGAAAGCGTTCAATTAACAGATATGCCAGAATACGTTGACCTACCAAATGCTGATCAATTAGAAGAAAAATGGAACGCGTTTATGAAGATTCGTGACGATGTATTAAAAGCATTAGAAGAAGCGCGTAACGAAAAAGTCATTGGTAAATCATTACAAGCGAAATTAACACTTTACGTCAACGACAAAACCAAACAATTGCTTAACTCTATTGAAGAAAACTTACAGCAATTGTTTATCGTATCCGCCTTTGAAGTGGCTGGTACAGTCGAAGAGGCACCAGAAAACGCTCTTAAACTGGAACATGCCACGATCGTTGTTGAAAAAGCGGAAGGAGAAACGTGTGAGCGTTGCTGGAACGTAACTAAAGATGTTGGAGCAGACAACGAACATCCAACATTATGCCAACGCTGTGCAACCTTGGTGAAAGAGCATTATACAAACGTATAAGATATTTAAACATAGAGGTGTCACATGGCACCTCTTTTTTCGTTAGGCTATGTTATATATCATTGTTGATTTTTAGCAAGTTGTTCACACGGCGGCGACTTTAGCGGGAACATAAAGCCAGGCATGACCCTGGACTGATAGAATAGCGAGGGAAGCGGCTTGCGGCTTGCCCGCGGAAAGCGTCCGCCACAAGCGAATGTATAAATATCAACAGTATCATTTAACAGACAACCATGCTAATAAAAATTGGCACATTGATAAATGTAATAACAGCAAAAGTTATCCACAGGGTAGAGCCTTTCGTTAAAATCTGTGTCCAATAGAAGAAATTGAAAGGTACTGTCTCCTTGTTCGTAGGGAAAGTTAAAAGTAAACGGGGGGATGGTTCAATGGAGAACATTAATAGCGTACTTATGGCATTAAAGAAAGATTTGCAAAACTTTTCGAGTTCCAATGTCCACGTTCGTTCAACGATGGAAAAAGAATTAATTGATATTAATTACGCTCTAGAAAAATGGGAAAATGGACAATTCGGTATATGCGAATGTTGCGGAAAACCAATTCCTACTGAATGGCTGACAGTTATTCCTACGATACGTACGATGGATGACTGGTGGGAAATAAAACAGTATTATCGAAAACCAATTCCATTTATATAATTGTCCACAAAAAACAATTTATGCTAAAATGCAAAGGTAACGATGCCGTAGATATGGAGGTTGCCTTTGTGATTCACTACATAATTGCGTTATTTGTTATTTTATTGGATCAATTTACAAAATGGCTCATTGTAAAAAAGATGGAGCTTGGCGAAAGCATTGAAATTATTGAAAATGTGTTATACATTACATCGCACAGAAACCGTGGAGCGGCCTGGGGTATTTTACAAGGGCAAATGTGGTTTTTTTACATCATCACAATCGTTGTCATTATCGGAATTATTTATTACATGCACACGCATGCCAAAGGAAAACCGCTCCTTCGCCTAAGTTTAGCGTTTATGCTTGGCGGAGCGATTGGAAATTTTATTGATCGAGTTTTTCGAAAAGAAGTGGTCGATTTTATCAACACGTATATTTTTACGTATGATTTTCCGATTTTTAATATCGCCGATTCGTCTTTAACGATCGGTGTCGTTTTACTCTTTATCGACATGATTCGTGAAGAACGACTAGCAAAGAAGGAGAAGGCTTATGGAAATAATGGAACACATCATTGATGAGGAACAAGAAAACGTCCGTATTGATAAAGTGATTAGTTCCTTAAATGAGGAATGGTCACGGACGCAAGTGCAGCAATGGATTAAAGACGGAAATGTGATGGTAAACGGTAAACCAGTCAAACCGAATTACAAATGTGCCTTGAACGATCGAATTACGATTGAAATTCCTGAACCTGAACCATTGGAAGTTGAACCAGAAGAAATGGATTTAGACATATATTATGAAGACAAAGACGTGCTTGTAGTCAATAAACCAAAAGGGATGGTTGTTCATCCGGCACCAGGACATACGACTGGAACGTTAGTGAACGGATTAATGGCGCATTGTAAAGATTTATCCGGTATTAATGGCGTGATGCGCCCAGGAATTGTTCACCGAATCGATAAAGATACGTCCGGTTTACTCATGGTGGCCAAAAATGATCTCGCTCATGAACGATTGGTCGAACAATTAGTAGAGAAGACGGTTACTCGAAAATATTATGCCATTGTGCATGGGGTCATTCCGCATGAGGTAGGAACAATCGATGCCCCAATTGGCAGGGACCCAAAAGACCGACAAAGCATGGCTGTTGTCGATAATGGGAAGCCAGCCGTTACGCATTTTCGCGTCCTTGAACGGTTAAAAGATTTCACTTTCATTGAATGCGAGCTCGAAACAGGTCGTACGCATCAAATACGCGTGCATATGAAGTATATCGGGTATCCGTTAGCCGGGGACCCGAAATACGGACCGAAAAAAACGATTGATGCGAACGGACAATTGTTGCATGCAGCCGTCTTAGGATTTAACCATCCACGAACAGGCGAATACATGGAATTCGAGGCCCCATTACCAAAAGACTTTCAAGATATTTTAGAACTTTTACGAAAAAGAAGTTGACATCCTTTCTATCTGTCTGTATCATGATAGTAGCTTCATAAAGTCCTTTAATACAGTCCCGTGAGGCTGAGAAGGAAACGGTTATTGAAGATAGGAGTCGTCTATCTATCCTTAGGAGAACTGTACCCTCTTGCCGAACGGTGAGAGGGTTTTTATTTTTCCCGTTTCCACAGTAGAAATGAGGTGACAAGAGATGGTACCAAAAGCGATGGTACTGGATGAACAAGCGATTCGACGAGCGTTAACACGCATTGCTCATGAAATTATCGAGCGAAATAAAGGAATTGACGATTGTGTGCTTGTCGGTATCCGGACGAGAGGAATTTACTTAGCCCAACGATTAGCCGAAAAAATTGAACAAATTGAAGGGCAAGCGGTTCCAGTTGGTGAGCTCGATATTACCCTTTATCGGGACGATTTAAGTAAAATCTCACCAGATAAAGAACCAAAAGTGAAAGGATCCGAAATTCCTGTATCCATTCAGGATAAAAAAGTCATTTTAGTCGATGATGTATTGTATACAGGAAGAACGGTCCGCGCGGCGATGGATGCGCTCATTGATATCGAGCGGCCAGCAGCGATTCAACTGGCGGTATTAGTCGATCGCGGTCACCGGGAGCTGCCGATTCGCGCTGATTATGTCGGTAAAAATATTCCTACATCCCGGACCGAAAAAATTGTTGTGCAACTAAAAGAAGTGGATGAAAATGATAGCGTAACGATTCATGAAAACTAAATAGGAAAGTCCTTTTAAAAGCAGTCCAGAGAGGCTGACAAAGGGCGGAAAACATCCTCCACCGACTTTACATAGGTGTCGACTATCTTTAAGTAGGATGTATATACCCTCTTTGTACCTTCTGGACGGTGCAAAGAGGGTTTTTTATACGAAATAAAAAGGAGGATCTAAAATGAAACAAAAACGTGACGTAGCTTTAGATGTACAAGATGTGCCTAAATTAAGCCAATGGTTTAGCCTGAGTATTCAGCACTTGTTTGCGATGTTCGGGGCAACGATCCTTGTTCCTTTCCTTGTCGGTTTAAGCCCGGGTGTGGCTTTAATTTCAAGTGGTTTAGGAACGTTAGCGTATTTACTGATAACTAGAGGTCAAATTCCAGCTTATTTAGGATCATCGTTCGCCTTTATTGCTCCGATTATTTCGGCTAAAGCGATCGGGGGTCCAGAAGGGGCTATGGTTGGTAGCTTTTTAGCTGGACTTGTGTATGGGGTAGTTGCCCTACTGATTGCGAAGTTCGGTACGAAATGGTTAATGAAATTGTTACCACCGGTTGTTGTTGGACCAGTTATTATCGTCATCGGCCTTGGGCTTGCGGGAGTTGCCGTGAATATGGCGATGTATGAAAATCCAGGAGCCGAAGAACTAGTGTATAGTACGAAACATTTTTTAGTCGCTTTATCCACTTTAGGAATTACCATCGGATGTGCGGTTTTTATGCGCGGGTTTTTCGGTCTTGTCCCTATTCTTGCCGGAATCGTTGGCGGTTATATCATCGCCTTCTTCGCCGGAATCGTTGACTTATCAGGTGTAAAAGCAGCGCCGCTTTTCGAAGTACCTGATTTTATCGTACCATTTGTCACCTATACCCCAAGCTTCTCAAAAGAAATTGCCTTAATTATGATTCCTGTCGCATTAGTAACGCTTGCGGAGCATACAGGGGACCAAATGGTGTTAAGTAAAGTGGTAGGTCGTAACTTCATCAAAAAACCAGGCTTACACCGCTCCATATTAGGAGATGGCGTTGCAACGATGATCGCTTCACTCATCGGTGGACCGCCTAACACAACGTACGGAGAAAATATCGGAGTTTTAGCCATTACAAGAGTATTTAGTGTATTCGTCATTGCCGGAGCGGCTGTGTTAGCCATTATCTTTGGGTTTATCGGAAAAATAACTGCATTAATTAGTTCTATCCCTTCAGCGGTTATGGGAGGAGTCTCTATTCTACTGTTCGGAATTATCGCATCGAGCGGGTTACGTATGCTGATTGATAATCAAGTGGATTTAGGGAAAAAGAGAAACTTAATCATCTCATCGGTCATTCTTGTCGTCGGAATCGGTGGTGCCTTTGTAAAAATAACAGATGAGTTATCCTTATCTGGTATGGCGCTTGCGGCCATCATCGGAATTCTTTTAAACCTTATTCTTCCTAATAAAGATTCAGTGTCGGAAGACGAACTGTTTGCTAAGGAATCTGAAAACAATCAAGTTGCATAAGGAAGCACCTTTTAACTAAGTCCCGTGAGACTTATAAGGGTGTTGAGAGCGCACCGTATGGGGGAAGTATACCTTCTTTCTGGATGGAGCGGTACAATAGGACGATCTTGTACACTTCAACACCCTAACGTTATGTTAGGGTGTTTTTTTTACCAAAAACTTTTCAAGTGAAGAGGAGAGACAACGGTGAAACATCTTTTTACGATCCACGATGTATCAGGAGAAGAAGTGTTTGAATTCATTCGCCTCGCACAATCATTTAAACAAGGAGATAGTTGGACGCCAACTTATCCAACGTTTGCTTTTAACCTTTTTTTTGAACCAAGCACGCGTACGAAATGTAGTTTCGAAATGGCCCAACGAAAGCTCGGCTTACAAGTCATTCCGTTTGACGTGTTATCGTCGAGCGTACAAAAGGGAGAATCCTTGTATGATACGGTGAAAACATTAGAATCCATCGGTGCAAACCTCATCGTCATCCGCCATCCTCAAGACGAATATTTTGCTGAATTAAAAGAAATCAACATTCCAATCATCAATGGAGGAGACGGTTGTGGTCATCACCCTACGCAATCGTTGCTTGATCTAATGACTATTTATGAGGAGTTCGGTACATTTGAAGCGATTAAAGTGGCCATTATCGGTGACATCAGACATAGCCGCGTCGCCAGGTCCAATGCAACTATATTAAAAAAGCTAGGAAGCGAAGTAGCATTTGCCGGACCGGATGAATGGTTTTCAGATGATTATTTACAAAATGGGATGTATCTAACAGTTGATGAAGCTACGGAATGGGCAGATGTGGTCATGTTGTTGCGGATTCAGCATGAACGGCATGTCAGTACGAGCCATTTAAAGGCGGCACAATATCACCAATTATACGGCCTAACAGAAGAGCGGGCAAAAAAGATGAAACCACAAAGTATTATTATGCATCCAGCCCCAGTTAACCGTAATGTCGAATTAGCTTCATCTCTAGTTGAGAGTGAACGCTCACGAATTTTTCAACAAATGACAAACGGTGTATTTATGCGTATGGCCATTATCAAATATTTGTTGGATACATAGGAGGGATCAAGGATGAACGGAATGATTAAAAATGGGTATGTGCTGAATCCAAACGGAGAGATAGAACAAAAAGATATACAGTTTGAAAATGGACGAATAGTAAAAATTGGAGCTAAATTACCGGCAGCAGATAATGACGTATACGATGCGAAAGGAAAGCTTGTAGTACCAGGCCTAATCGATGTCCATGTTCATTTGCGCGAACCAGGTGGTGAAAAAAAAGAAACGATTGCGACAGGGACTCTGGCGGCAGCAAAAGGAGGTTTTACAACTGTTGCTGCCATGCCCAATACACGACCAGTCCCTGATACTCCTGAGCAAATGAAATGGTTAAAGGAGCGAATTGAAGAGACGGCGCATGTTCGCGTTCTCCCTTATGCTTCAATTACCGTAAGGCAACTAGGGAAAGAACTAACGGATTTTGCAGGTTTAAAAGAAACAGGCGCGTTTGCTTTCACCGATGATGGGGTAGGGGTCCAATCAGCTGGAATGATGTACGAAGCGATGAAAAAAGCGGCTACGCTTGACATGCCGATTGTGGCCCATTGTGAAGACGAAACGTTGTTAAACGGTGGATTTGTTCATGACGGAGAATTTGCAAAAAAGCATGGTGTACGAGGGATCCCAAGCGTAAGTGAAGCGGTGCATATTGCTCGAGATGTGCTTCTTGCGGAAGCGGCCGGCTGTCATTATCACGTCTGTCACATAAGTACGAAAGAGTCCGTTCGTGTAATAAGGGATGCCAAACGAGCTGGGATTAACGTAACGGCAGAAGTGACACCGCATCACCTCCTTCTCCATGATGGAGATATTCCAACTCTTGATGGCAATTTTAAAATGAATCCTCCGTTACGAGGAAAAGAGGATCAACAAGCCTTGATTAAAGGATTGCTAGACGGAACGATTGACTTTATCGCAACCGATCACGCCCCGCATACGGAAGAAGAAAAAAACGAAGGCATGCGACTAGCACCATTCGGCATTGTCGGATTAGAAACGGCTTTTCCGCTTCTATATACGTATTTTGTCGAAAAAGGAGTTTGTACCTTAAAACAACTGGTCGATTGGTTCACGGTGAAACCAGCACGAGTGTTCGGTCTTTCGTACGGAACGCTTCAAGTAGGAGCACCACCGGACATCACGGTCATCGATTTAGAAAAAGAAAAAGAAATTGATCCACGTACATTTGTATCGAAAGGAAAAAATACCCCATTTACAGGCTGGAAATGTAAAGGATGGCCCGTTGCTACCTTTGTAAATGGAAATATGGCTTGGCAAGAGGAGGAGATACAATCATGAAACGTCAACTCATTTTAGAAGATGGAACTTGCTTTGTTGGGGAAGGTTTCGGTTGTGAATCAGAAACGATTGGGGAAGTCGTTTTTAATACGAGTATGACGGGATATCAAGAAATTTTATCAGACCCATCCTATTGCGGACAAATTGTAACGTTAACATATCCTTTAATTGGTAATTATGGAATAAACCGAGATGACTTTGAAACGATCCAACCATCCATCAAAGGATTTATCGTTCGTGAAGTTGCTTCATATCCATCCAATTGGCGTAGTGAACAAAGTATAGATGATTATTTTAAAAAGCAAGGGATTACCGGATTAGCTGGTATCGATACGCGAAAATTGACCCGTTTGATTCGTAAGCACGGGACGCTAAAAGGAGCGATTTGTCCGCTAAATATCTCCAAAGATGAAGTTATCTCTCGTCTAAAATCGATTCAACTTCCTAGAGACCAAGTTAAACAAGTATCAACGAAGACACCGTATGCAAGCCCTGGCCGAGGTTGGCGTATCGTATTAGTCGACTTTGGGATGAAACACGGTATTTTAAGGGAGTTAAACAATCGCGATTGTTATGTCATCGTCGTACCATACAACACGACAGCGGAAGAAATCCTTCGCTTACGTCCGGACGGCGTTATGTTATCCAATGGCCCAGGAGACCCGAAAGATGTTCCAGAAGCGATTCAGATGATTCAAGGAATTTTAGGAAAAGTGCCGCTTTTCGGTATTTGCCTTGGTCACCAACTGTTTGCATTAGCGAATGGAGCGGACACGTACAAAATGAAATTCGGGCACCGCGGAGGAAATCAGCCGGTCAAAGACTTACGAACAGGCAAAGTAGCGATAACTAGTCAAAACCATGGATATGCCGTTAACCCTAAATCCATAGCGAATACACGCTTAACAGTCACGCACATTGCCTTGAATGATGAAACGATCGAAGGACTTGCTCACCTTGATTATCCAGCGTTTACGGTGCAATATCACCCGGAAGCCTCACCAGGTCCACAAGATGCGAACGATTTATTTGATCAATTTTTACAAATGATTGCGTCACAACAAAGAAAGGAGAATTTACATGCCTAAACGGACGGACATTAACAGCATTCTCGTCATCGGATCCGGACCAATCGTCATTGGTCAAGCGGCTGAGTTTGATTATGCCGGTACACAAGCATGCTTAGCCTTAAAAGAAGAAGGATATCGAGTAATCCTCGTCAACTCTAACCCAGCAACGATTATGACGGATACGGAAATTGCCGATGTGGTCTATATTGAACCCTTAACGGTCTCATTTGTTAGTCGAATTATCCGCAAAGAGCGCCCAGATGCCATCTTACCAACACTAGGGGGACAAACGGGATTAAACTTAGCGGTCCAATTAGCCCAATCAGGCGTGCTTGATGAGTGTGGTGTCGAAATACTTGGAACGAATTTATCGGCTATTGAACGAGCAGAAGACCGCGATCAGTTCCGACAATTAATGAACGAATTAGGAGAACCGATTCCTGAGAGTACCATTGTTCATACATTAATAGAAGCGTATCAATTTGTAGAAAAAGTGGGTTACCCGATTATCGTTCGTCCTGCGTTTACGCTTGGAGGAACAGGTGGCGGTATATGTGAAAATGAAGAAGATTTAGTTCGTATCGTATCATCCGGTCTTAAAAATAGTCCGGTAGGCCAATGTCTTTTGGAAAAAAGTATTGCTGGCTATAAAGAAATTGAATACGAAGTGATGCGTGACGGAAATGACAATGCCATTGTCGTTTGTAACATGGAAAATATCGATCCGGTCGGCATTCATACGGGTGACTCGATAGTCGTTGCACCTAGTCAAACGCTGAGCGACCGCGAATATCATATGTTACGCGATACATCGTTAAAAATTATTCGTGCCCTTGGAATCGAAGGGGGCTGTAATGTTCAGTTAGCGTTAGACCCACACAGCTTCCAATATTACGTCATTGAAGTAAACCCGCGGGTCAGCCGCTCATCAGCACTAGCGTCCAAAGCAACCGGTTATCCGATTGCCAAGTTAGCTGCGAAAATTGCAGTTGGGATGACACTTGATGAAATCATCAACCCGGTCACTGGAAAAACATATGCATGCTTTGAACCAGCGTTAGATTATGTAGTAACCAAGATTCCACGCTGGCCATTCGATAAGTTTGAATCGGCCAACCGTTGTTTAGGTACGCAAATGAAAGCAACTGGTGAAGTAATGGCCATCGGACGAACCTTTGAAGAATCGCTATTAAAAGCGGTCCGCTCCTTAGAAAATAACGTGTATCACTTAGAATTAAAAAATGCCGAGGCCATTGATCATCAAACGGTCGAAAAACGAATTAGAAAAGCGGGAGATGAACGACTGTTCTATATCGCTGAAGCCCTGCGCCGAAACATTTCAGTTGAAACGCTTCATGAATGGAGTCAAATTGATCGCTTTTTCCTTAAAAAAATAGAAAACATCATTCGTTATGAAAAAGAAATAAAAGACCATCCGTTTCAGGTAGAGATTGCTCGAAAAGCGAAGCAATTTGGATTTTCCGATACCATTATCAGTAAATTGTGGGGAGTATCTGAAGAAGATGTGTACAGATGGCGTAAAGAACAAGGAATTGTGCCAACATACAAGATGGTTGACACATGTGCAGCGGAATTTGAATCGGAAACACCGTATTTCTATGGAACGTATGAAGAGGAAAATGAATCGGTGGTTACAAATCGAAAAAGTGTCGTCGTCCTCGGTTCTGGTCCGATTCGAATTGGGCAAGGTATCGAATTTGACTATGCGACCGTACATTCTGTTTGGGCCATTAAAGAAGCTGGATATGAAGCAATCATTATCAATAACAATCCGGAAACCGTTTCAACCGACTTTAGTGTATCGGACAAATTATATTTCGAACCACTGACCATTGAAGATGTGATGAACATTATTGATTTAGAGCGACCAGAAGGGGTAATTGTTCAATTTGGTGGTCAAACGGCTATAAATTTAGCGGATAAGTTAGTGAAACGAGGCGTAAAGCTTCTAGGGACCACGTTAGAAGGCTTAGACCTGGCAGAAGACCGAGACAAGTTTGAACAAACGCTACAAGAATTACGGATCCCACAGCCTGAAGGAAGTACCGCATATTCCATTGAAGAGGCCGTCACCATCGCTAAACGAATCGGTTATCCTGTCCTCGTCCGTCCATCTTACGTATTGGGTGGCAGAGCGATGGAAATCGTCTACCATGAACAAGAGCTTTTACACTATATGGAGCATGCGGTAAAAGTGAACCCAGAACATCCGGTACTTATCGACCGTTATTTAACAGGAAAAGAAATCGAAGTCGATGCGATTTCCGATGGCAATGATGTATTCATTCCAGGAATTATGGAGCACATCGAACGAGCTGGGGTTCACTCAGGAGATTCGATTGCGGTCTATCCTCCACAAACGTTAACGCCTATTCAAAAAGAAAAAATCATTCAATATACGAAAAAAATTGCCCAAGGCTTAAACATTATCGGTCTATTAAATATTCAGTATGTCGTATCCAACGGGGAGGTCTATGTTTTAGAAGTCAATCCGCGTTCAAGTCGCACAGTACCGTTTTTAAGTAAAGTGACTAACATCCCAATGGCCAATATCGCCACCAAGGTCATTCTCGGCTATCGTCTATCCGATCTTGGATATGTTGCCGGTCTTGTTGAAGAACAGCCAGGTGTTTATGTAAAAGTACCGGTCTTTTCATTCGCCAAACTACAAGACGTAGATATTACGCTAGGTCCGGAAATGAAATCAACCGGGGAAGTTATGGGGAAAGACGTGACGTTAGAAAAAGCCTTATACAAAGGATTGATTGCCTCTGGTATGAACGTTCAAGAATACGGGTCCGTCTTGTTAACTGTGGCAGATAAAGATAAAGAAGAAGCAGTTACGATTGCTAGACGTTTTGCCAATATTGGCTACAAGCTTCTCGCTACCGAAGGAACCGCGTCATACTTAGAGCAAGCGGGCATTCCGGTGGAAAAAGTGAGAAAGATCGGAGCGGACGGACCAAACCTTTTAGATGTGATCCGCAAAGGAGATGCGCAACTCGTCATTAATACATTAACAAAAGGAAAACAACCGGAACGAGATGGCTTCCGCATTCGTCGGGCATCCGTAGAAAATGGTATTCCGTGCTTGACTTCCTTAGATACCGCTGAAGCGATCTTAACGGTGTTAGAGTCGATGACCTTTTCAAGTGACCCCATGCCATCTTTTACAAAAGTAAGTGAGGTAATCGTATGATCCAGAACGAAAACATGCTCATGGTGAGCCAACGAAAAATTGCACACCACATCTATGAAATGGTTCTAGAAGGACATCTTGTTGAACTTGCTTCGCCTGGACAATTTATTCACATTCGAGTGCACGATGGGTTTGATCCGCTCCTTAGAAGACCGATTAGCATTGCAAAAATTGATAAGGGACAAAAACGAATGACGATTATATACCGGGCAGAAGGAAAAGGAACGAGGTTGTTAGCTTGTAAACAAGCTGGTGACACCGTTGATGTGATAGGACCTTTAGGCAATGGCTTCCCGCTTCATGAATTAAAAAAAGGGCAAAAAGCATTAATTGTTGGAGGAGGAATAGGCGTTCCTCCCCTTTATGAATTGTCACGACAATTGGCGAAGCAAAAAATCGAAGTGATCCATGTGCTTGGCTTTCAAACAAAAGATGTCGTATTTTATCATGACCAGTTTGCACAATTAGGAGAAACAACAATTGCCACCGTCGATGGAACATACGGTTATCAAGGATTTGTCACCGATGTGATTGAACAAGAAGGATATGAGTTTGATTGCCTATATGCGTGTGGACCAATTCCAATGTTAAAAGCTTTGGAGGAACGTTTCGGTGATCGGAAAGGGTATATTTCATTAGAGGAACGAATGGGGTGTGGCATTGGGGCTTGCTTTGCCTGTGTATGTCCGACGTCTTCAGACTATTCGAATGATTATCGAAAAATATGCAGCGATGGACCAGTGTTTCCTTTCGGTGAGGTGATCTTATGAGCCGACTACGTATTCAACTCCCAGGACTTGATTTGAAAAATCCAGTGATGCCGGCATCGGGTTGTTTTGGATTTGGGAGAGAATTTGCCAAGCTTTACGACTTGAGTCAGTTAGGCGCCATCATGATTAAGGCGACGACGGTAGAACCGCGTTTTGGTAATCCGACACCTCGGGTAGCAGAAACTCCGGCGGGAATGTTAAACGCCATTGGGCTGCAAAACCCTGGCTTAACCAAAGTGATGTCGGAAGAACTCCCTTGGTTGGAGCAATTTGATGTGCCGATTATTGCGAATATCGCTGGATCAAAAGAAGAAGATTACGTTGAAGTAGCTAAACATATTTCAATAGCACCAAATGTAAAAGCGCTCGAATTAAACATTTCTTGTCCAAACGTAAAAGAAGGAGGTATTTCATTCGGAACCGACCCGCTTATTGCGAAACGTCTGACAAAGAGGGTAAAAGAAGTTTCTTCCGTTCCTGTGTATGTGAAACTTTCACCAAATGTTTCTAATATCGTCTCGATGGCGAAGGCGGTGGAAGACGGTGGGGCTGACGGGTTAACGATGATTAACACCCTTGTCGGCATGCGTATCGATACTCGAACAGGTCGACCGATTTTAGCGAATGAAACCGGTGGGTTATCTGGCCCTGCGATTAAGCCGATTGCGATTCGCATGATTTATGAAGTGAGCCAACATGTTACCTTACCGATCATCGGTATGGGAGGCATTCAATCCGTGGAGGATGTGTTGGAGTTCTTTTTTGCCGGGGCAAGCGCTGTAGCTATTGGAACCGCCAATTTTGTCGATCCTTATATTTGTCCGAAACTCATCAACGAATTAGAACAAGTGCTGGAGGAACGAAAGGTAGATCACATTACCGAATTATCAGAAAGGGGATGGAGATGGCGGTGTACGAACGACCAATCATTGCGCTAGATTTTCCAACGTGGACTGAAACGGAGCAATTTTTACGACTGTTTGAAGGAGAACCGTTATTCGTCAAAGTTGGGATGGAGCTGTATTTACAAAATGGTCCTTCCATCATTTACTCTTTAAAAGAACGAAACCATCGGATTTTTTTAGACTTAAAGCTTCACGATATACCTAATACGGTGGAACAAGCGATGAAAGGCTTAGCGAAGCTTGGAGTAGACATGATTAACGTTCATGCGTTAGGGGGCAAAACAATGATGGAACGAGCGCGAGAAGGGCTAGAGGCTGGGGGATGTAGTAGAGATGACCGTCCACGATTACTGGCGGTTACTCAATTGACTTCTACTTCAGAAAAGCAAGTACATGATGAGATGAAAGTTTCCATTTCACTGAAAAACCATGTCCTTCATTTAGCATCCCTCGCTAAAAAGGCTGGTGTCGATGGCGTCGTTTGTTCCCCATATGAAGCTGGAGATATTAAACAGCATTGCGGAAAAGAGTTTTTGCGCGTCACACCTGGTATTCGCTTAGCTGGAGACAACCCGCATGATCAATATCGAATTGCTACACCGATGAAGGCACGACAATTAGGGTCATCTATGATTGTCGTTGGACGTTCCATCACAAAAGCGGAAGATCCGTTAGCTGCTTATCATCAAGTAAAAAGAGAATGGGAGGGGATGAAGTTATGAAAAAGTGGATTGTCGAACAATTATTAGAAATCGGAGCGGTATTTTTACAACCAAAAAATCCTTTCACATGGTCATCTGGTATTCGTTCCCCAATTTATTGTGATAATCGGTTAACGTTATCATACCCGGTACTACGAAAAACCATTGCCGAAGAGTTAGTCGGTCTCATTAAAGAAAAATTTTCAGATGTTGAGGTTATTGCAGGAACAGCCACAGCCGGTATTCCGCACGCAACGTTAGTGAGTGACCGCCTTGAGCTTCCACTTGTCTATGTAAGGTCCAAACCAAAGGACCACGGAAAAGGAAATCAAATTGAAGGACGGGTGCAAAAAGGTCAAAAAGTAGTAGTTATTGAAGATTTAATTTCCACTGGAGGTAGTGCACTAAAAGCGGCTCAAGCGTTACAAAAAGCAGGCGCACAAGTAGCTGGAATTGTATCGATTTTTACATATGAGTTAAAAATCGGTCGACAGCAAATGGAAGAAGCAGGATTTTCGGTGTATAGTCTCGTGAACTTTTCAACTTTACTTGAAGCGGCATTAGAAAAAGGGGTGATTCACGAACAAGATGTTGATACGATTCAAGAGTGGCAAAACGACCCGCAAAACTGGGATCAATAATGAATGAAGAGCTGACAATGGTCGGCTCTTTTTTGTTGAGAACATAAGTTTTTACAAAGAGTCGATAGAAAAATACGATTAGTTATTAAAACAGACATCACATATTGGAAAAAGTTCATGCTTTTATTATGGAGGAAATGGGAGAAAATAATCGGCGTATAAGATTAAAATGAAGGAGTGTAGGCAAGGTGAAAAAATTAATATTTATCATTGGGCTTTTCATCTGTCTTTTGCCAATGCAAACGGCATTTGGACAAGGGACGATTACCCATACTGTTGTTCCTGGCGATACAATGTGGAAATTAGCAGTAAAATATCAAGTAGGTTTAACAGAAATTATTGAGGCAAACCCACAAATTAAAAATCCTGACTTAATTTATCCTGGGCAAAAATTAAACATACCGACTTATGATGCGATTAAAAAAATCGAACACGAAGTCATTCAGTTAACGAATCAAGAACGTGCAAAATACGGGTTACCCCCATTAAAACCGTATTGGGAGTTATCAAGGGTCGCTCGCTTTAAATCCATGGATATGCGAGATCGTGGGTATTTTTCTCATAATTCACCAACATACGGTTCTCCGTTTACGATGATTAAAAACTTCGGTATTTCCTATAGTGCCGCAGGAGAAAATATTGCCGCAGGTCAACGGACACCACAAGAGGTCGTTCGATCGTGGATGAACAGCCAAGGCCATCGCCAAAACATTTTAAGTCAAAACTATACGCATATCGGAGTTGGGTATGCAAAAGGTGGCGCATACGGTTATTACTGGACACAAATGTTTATTAGACGATAATTTCATGAGAAAAAAGGCTCTATAATTTCACCAAAGTGGAGCCTTTATTTTTACGAAATTCAGTTGTATGAACCTTCCAACTGAAAAGTGTGACAAAAAAAGGGCCTGCATCAAGCTGGCCCTATTTTATCTTTTTCATTTGTAGCACTTTTTCTTTTGAAGGAGTAACATACACGGTTTGCTGATGATCATAAATAACAAACCCAGGTTTTGCGCCACTTGGCTTTTTCACATATCGTACTTTTGTAAAATCAACCGGAACCGAGCTGGATTCGCGGCCTTTACTAAAGTAAGCCGCAATCATGGCTGCTTCAATAATCGTCTCCTCCGATGGTTCCGTACTGCGAATAACAACATGTGAACCTGGGATATCTTTTGTATGTAACCAAATTTCATCTTTTTTAGCTACTTTGTTGGTCAAGTAATCATTTTGTTTGTTATTTTTTCCAACTAAAATTTCCGTTCCGTCTGACGCTTCGTACACTTCTAAAACAGGTTGCTGTTTTTGCTTTTTCACCGTTTTTGTTTGTTTGGGGCGTAAATAGCCTTCTTCTACGAGCTCCTCGCGAATTTCTTCAATATCTTTTGGTGATGCGGTTTCAATTTGTTGTAACAGACGATCGAAATAAGCGACTTCGTTTTCGGCTCGTTCAATTTGCTCGGTTACTACTTTTATCGCGTTACGTGCTTTTTGGTACTTGGAAAAATACCGTTGAGCATTTTCTGCCGGTGTTTTTTGCGGGTCAAGTGGAATCGTGACTGTTGAGCCATTTTCATCATAATAATTCACGACTTCAATTTCGGTCATTCCTTTTTGAATGGCGTAAATATTAGCCGTTAACAATTCACCGTATAACTGATATTTGTCTGCTTGTTGGGCATCTACTAACGTTTGCTTCAACTTTTCGATTTTAGCTTCATTTTTTTCTTTTTCTTTTTTAATAAACCGTTCTAAATCATGGGCCTGTTGCTTTACCCGGTCCCGTTCGGCTTTTCCAAAATAAAACGCATCAAGCATTTCGCTCAATGTGGAAAACGAACGAGTTTCCCCTTGAATATGTTCTAACGGAAATAAATAGAACGATTCTTTTTGACCGTACATAATACTCGGTTCGTACTCGTGATGACGGATTCGCTCCATCATTGGTAAAAAGGCTTTTGGTACGGTTGAGCGGTTTGGTAACTTCGCTTGCCACAAAATTTCTTTTGCTAATAACGGGGAAACACCTGCAAATGCTTGGACGATTTGTTTGTCTACTTTTCCGCTATTAAAGTCAAGCGCTTGTAATACATCATCTTCCCGAGCATTTAATGGATTTCGTTTATCTTGACTTGGCGGAAAAATATATGTTTGCCCTGGTAATACGGCACGGTAGCGATTGACAGCATAGGAGATATGTTTAATGCTATCTAAAATCATTTGTTTTTCTTCATCGACTAAAATTATGTTGCTATGCCGTCCCATCACTTCAATAATAAGTTGCTTCTTTGTGACATCACCTATTTCATTTCGACCTTTCACACGAATGATTATCATGCGGTTTAATTCATGTTGTGAAATTTCTTCAATAATACCTCCTTCTAAATGTTTACGTAAAAGCATGCAGAACATCGGAGGTTCTGGTGGATTTTCATACGTCTCCTTCGTCAATTGCACCCGTGCATAAGATGGATGGGCAGAAAGTAATAGGCGATAGTTCTGCCCTTTGGAACGAACAAGTAAAACAATTTCTTGCTTATATGGTTGATGAATTTTATTAATACGTCCGCCGACAAGCGTTTCGGCGAGTTCGTGACACATCGCTCGCGTAAACAGTCCATCAAAAGACATGATGAAACACCCTTTACTTTAAAAATATTTTCCAACTTCCATGAATAAAAAGGAAGGTGCCTTTCACAGAATGAATAAATTATAACATTTTTTTGGACGAGTCTGAATAAGCTTCCTATGAGTATGGATTTTAGGACGGGAAGAGGGAGAGTGAATCGTTCAGATGAAGTATCATCAAATGCCAATAAAAGAGATAGAACAAGCGCTACGAACGAATAGTAAAACGGGTCTTCACGAAGAAGAAGTTCAAAAACGAAGAAAGCAGTTTGGATGGAACGAACTCGAAGAAGGGGAGAAGCCCTCTTTATTACTATTATTTTTTAGTCAATTTAAAGATTTTATGGTTCTTGTTTTATTAGCAGCTACTCTCATATCAGGCTTGTTAGGAGAATACATTGATGCTATTGCCATCATTGCTATCGTATTCATCAATGGCTTGTTAGGTTTTTTTCAAGAAAGAAAGGCGGAAAAGTCATTAGAAGCTCTAAAAGAATTGTCATCTCCCCAAGCGACCGTTCTTCGAGAAGGGAAGTGGATCACCATTCCAACGAAACAAATTGTCGTTGGGGATATTTTAAAATTTGAAAGCGGTGACCGAATTGGAGCGGATGTTCGGATCATAAAGGCGAACAATTTAGAAATTGAAGAATCCGCTTTAACCGGAGAATCGGTTCCTGTCAGTAAACATGCGGATCCCATATATGAAGAAAGTGTTAGCTTAGGCGATGTCGCGAATATGGCCTTTATGGGAACGATGGTCACAAGAGGAAACGGGATAGGTATCGTAAGTGCGATCGGGATGAAAACAGCCATGGGCAATATTGCTCACCTTTTACAACATGCTGAAAGCATGACGACCCCTTTACAACGGCGTCTTGAACAATTAGGGAGAATTTTAATTACTGCAGCTCTTTTACTAACCCTGTTAGTCGTAGCTGTTGGGGTGTTACAAGGGCATGATGTGTATACGATGTTTTTAGCAGGGGTATCGCTAGCAGTAGCCGCTATCCCAGAAGGATTACCAGCGATTGTGACGGTCGTTTTATCCCTTGGTGTTCAGCGCATGATAAAAAAGAACGCCATTGTTAGGAAACTACCAGCGGTAGAAACGTTAGGGTGTGCTTCTGTTATTTGTTCCGATAAAACCGGTACGATGACCCAAAATAAAATGACCGTCACTCACTTATGGAGTGGGGGAAACTTATGGACCGTCACTGGAAATGGGTATGAACCAAGCGGTCAATTTTATCGAGCCAATCAATTAGTTCATCCCCATAACGACCGAAGTATGCACCTTTTAATGCAGTACGGATTGTTATGTTCAAACGCACAATTACAAGTAAATGAAGATCGATACTTCATTAACGGCGATCCAACGGAAGGGGCGATGGTTGTTGCCGCTTATAAGGCAGGACTGAATCGTGAACAATTGGCAACAGAATTTCTATTGGAACATGAACTTCCGTTTGATTCCAAACGAAAAATGATGAGTGTCATTGTAAAAGATCGACAAGGTACGCGGTTTT
Source organism: Aeribacillus pallidus (assembly GCF_050478865.1). Lineage (NCBI taxonomy): Bacteria > Bacillati > Bacillota > Bacilli > Caryophanales > Bacillaceae > Aeribacillus > Aeribacillus pallidus. The sequence goes on from NZ_JBCNBW010000055.1 coordinate 28,342, forward strand.
TGGTCACGAAAGGGGCACCAGATGTACTGCTTTCCAATTGTAATGCCATCCTTTGGAACGGACAAACGGTCCCTCTATCAAAAGAAAAAGAGCGCATATGTATAGCCACAATTGAACAATTGGCTTCTCAAGCACTACGGACCATTGCGGTCGCTTATAAAAAGTTACCTAATTCTACTATACCAATGGTACCTGAATCCATTGAACGAGATTTAACGCTTGTCGGGTTTCAAGGGATGATCGATCCACCGCGTCCAGAAGTAAAACAGGCTGTGGCCCAATGTCGTCAAGCTGGCATAAAAACCGTCATGATTACTGGGGATCATGTGATCACCGCAAAGGCAATTGCGAAACAATTAAGCATTTTACGGCCAAATGATCGCGTCATTACAGGACAACAATTAAATGACATGACGATCGAAGAGTTAGAACAAGTAGTCGAACAGACATCTGTTTTTGCGCGCGTGTCCCCTGAACATAAGTTAAAAATTGTTAAAGCCTTTCAAAATCGTGGGCATATTGTAGCGATGACTGGCGATGGAGTAAACGATGCCCCAGCGATTAAAGCAGCGGACATTGGGGTTGCCATGGGGATTACTGGAACAGATGTGACAAAAGAAGCTTCATCCCTTGTTCTTTTAGATGACCATTTTGCTACGATTAAAGAAGCGATTCAAGAGGGACGCAATATATATGAAAATATTCGTAAGTTTATTCGCTATTTACTCGCCTCCAATGTGGGAGAAATATTAGTCATGTTATTTGCGATGTTGCTCGCCTTACCACTTCCCCTCGTTCCGATACAAATTTTGTGGGTGAATTTAGTGACAGATGGGTTACCAGCCATGGCTTTAGGATTAGATCGACCTGAAGATGATGTGATGAACCGAAAACCTAGACATCCGAATGAAGGCGTCTTTGCACGCGGACTAGGTTGGAAGGTCATATCGCGAGGATTTTTAATCGGATTTGCGACTTTATTAGCCTTTTTAATAACGTATGATCAACATCCGAACGATTTAGCATACGCGCAAACATGCGCTTTTGCGACCCTTGTGTTAGCGCAATTAATTCACGTCTTTGACTGTCGCAGTGAAACCTCTATTTTTTCGAGAAATCCATTTGGCAATATGTATTTAGTGTGGGCCGTGTTATCTTCGATTGTGTTAATGATCGTTGTCATTTATTTCCCACCATTACAACCAATTTTTCATACAGTCGCAATTGATCCAAGAGATTGGTTATTAATTATTGCTTTAAGCGCCATCCCGACCTTTTTACTAGCAGGGACATTTTTTGCAAGAAAAAGACGAAAAAGTATGCTATAATCAGAAAGGTAGTAGAGTCTTCTCTATTACCTTTTTTATTGTTTTTAAACAAAATAACATTTACTGTTATAAATACGACATTTACTTCAAATGAACATGTATAAAATACGTATAAATCGTTTACTACTAGATTGGAAGTGATTGTCATGGTTCTTAGTATGACGGGCTACGGAAGAGCGCAAGTGTCCTCAAATCAATTAGATGTTACAGTTGAAATGAAATCGGTCAATCATCGATTTAGTGAAATACAAATTCGCATGCCACGGCAACTTTTAAAATTGGAAGAAAAAATGAAGAAAATCTTGTCGCGTTTTATTCACCGAGGACGTGTTGAGGTCTTCGTAACCATAGAAGGAGAAGGACTGATTCATCGTTCGTTACATATTGACTGGGAGCTATTAGATGATTATTATCAATTAGTAAACAGAATCACAGAAAGATACAATCTCCCTAAGGATGTTACGCTTCAAGATCTCCTCATGCGGGATGAACTAATTTCGATTGAAGAAAGAGAAGAAGCAAATGAAGAAGTGGAACAGTTAGTTTTAGCCGCAGTGGAAGAAGCGGGGAAGCAATTGTTGGACATGCGCCAAAAAGAAGGCGAAGAATTACATAAAGATTTAGAGCTCCATCTACAAAAGCTTTGTACAACAGTCGAATCGTTAAAAGAATTAGCCCCTTCGGTTGTCAAAGCATATAAAGAACGGCTTGAAAAGAAAATGAAGGAATTTGCTTCCGGGGTGTTTGACGAAGCTCGATTGTTAACCGAGGTGGCAGTTTTCTCAGACAAAGCCGATATTAATGAAGAAATTACTCGTTTACTTAGCCACATTCAACAATTTCAACACACCCTGCAATTACAAGAGCCGGTTGGTCGAAAGCTGGACTTTTTAATTCAAGAAATGAACCGGGAAGTCAATACCATCGGTTCGAAAGCAAATGATTCTCACATTGCATCGAAAGTTGTTGAAATGAAAACATTTTTAGAAAAAATGAGGGAACAAGTTCAAAACATCGAGTGATGGTACCATCATAGACCATTTTAGTAGAACAGGGAGAATTGGGGGAGCAGCATGGCGATTAAATTAATAAATATTGGGTTTGGCAATATTGTATCCGCCCACCGTATTATTTCTATTGTAAGCCCGGAATCAGCACCTATCAAACGATTAATTCAAGAAGCGCGTGAAAAAGGAACGTTAATTGATGCCACATATGGTCGACGAACGCGTGCTGTCATTATTATGGATAGCGATCATGTCATTTTATCAGCCGTTCAGCCGGAAACGGTGGCCCATCGACTAGTGGATAAAGAGCTAGATGAATAATAGGGGGAACAGGAATGAAGGAAAAAGGATTGTTAATCGTTCTATCTGGCCCATCAGGTGTCGGAAAAGGAACCGTACGAAAAGCGCTTTTCGAACAAGAAAATACTCAATTTGAATATTCGATTTCAATAACGACCCGCCCACCTCGTGAAGGTGAAGTGGATGGAGTAGATTATTTCTTTAAAACCCGCGAAGAATTTGAACGATTGATTAAAGAAGGAAAACTACTTGAGTATGCTGAATATGTCGGCAACTATTACGGTACACCTGTCGATTATGTAAAAGAAACGATGGATGCTGGAAAAGACGTTGTTTTAGAAATTGAAGTCCAAGGGGCGAAGCAAGTGCGGGAAAAATTCCCAGACGGACTGTTTATTTTCCTTGCACCACCGAGCTTAGAAGAGTTAAAAAACCGCATCGTTTCTCGCGGAACTGAAACCGAAGAATTAATTATAAATCGCTTAGAAGAAGCAAAAAAAGAAATTGAAATGATGGACTTATACGATTATGTCGTAGTTAACGATCAAGTAGAACTTGCTTGCGAGCGAATTAAAGCCATCGTCAAAGCGGAGCATTGTCGACGTGAACGTGTGGCGAAAATGTATAAAAAAATGTTGGAGGGTGAGAAGTAATGTTATATCCATCCATTGATTCTTTAATGAACAAAATTGATTCTAAATACTCTTTAGTTACAATTGCGGCTAAACGTGCCCGTCAATTACAAGACAAAGAAGAAGGCATTTTAGAAAAGTACGTATCACAAAAATTTGTTGGTAAAGCGTTAGAAGAAATTGATGCTGAACGTCTTCGAATGGTTCCTGTGAAGGAATCGAAGGAATAACAACCTATTTTTATAGGTTGTTATTTTGTTTTATTTTAAGCCTCTCCTTCTAATGCTTGTTAAACTAAAGAAAGAAGAACCGATTTTGTATGAGGAGATGGGAGAATGACGTTACAAGGTAAACGAATATTATTATGTGTTACAGGTGGAATTGCGGTATACAAAGCATGTGCGCTAACAAGTAAACTTACCCAGCAAGGCGCTGACGTAAAAGTGATGATGAGCAAGTCAGCGAAACAATTTGTGACACCGCTTACCTTTCAAGCATTGTCACGGAATGAAGTGTACGATGATACGTTTGATGAAAAAAATCCGAAAGTTATTGCTCATATCGATTTAGCCGATTGGGCGGACTTAGTGTTAGTAGCTCCAGCAACAGCGAATATGATTGGAAAACTCGCCAACGGAATTGCTGACGACATGATTTCCACGACTTTGCTCGCTACGACGGCACCAGTTTGGATTGCGCCAGCGATGAATGTCCATATGTATGACCATCCGGCCGTGAAAAAAAATATTGCGACACTTGCTTCCTATGGTTATCGATTTGTCGAACCATCCGAAGGATATTTAGCTTGTGGATATATTGGCAAAGGTCGGTTAGAAGAGCCGGAAAAAATCGTCGCTTTAATGGAGGAGTTTTTTGCCAAAAAAGAGAGCCAACCACTTAAAGGAAAAAAAGTGTTAATTACAGCAGGACCGACACGTGAAAGACTTGACCCTGTCCGCTTTTTCACGAACCGCTCTACCGGGAAAATGGGCTACGCTTTAGCAGAAGTAGCTTCTTCGTTTGGTGCGGATGTTACGCTCGTTTCAGGACCGACTTCATTAGTGCCTCCAGCAAACGTCGAATTCGTATCGGTAGAATCTGCTGAAGAGATGTACCAAGCGGTCATTGAACGGTTATCTGATAGCGATATCGTTATTAAAAGCGCGGCCGTAGCGGACTACCGGCCGAAACAGACGTATCTACAAAAAATGAAAAAACAAGATGGAGACTTAATGATTGAACTGGAAAGAACAAAAGATATTTTAAAAGAAATTGGGAAAAGAAAAACGACCCAATATGTTGTAGGGTTTGCCGCAGAAACGAACGATGTCGAACATTATGCACGTCAAAAATTAGAAAAGAAAAATGCGGATATGATTGTGGCGAATAATGTGATAACAGCAGGGGCTGGTTTTGGAACGGATACAAACATTGTTACTTTTGTAAAGAAAGATGGTTCCACAAAGACGTTGCCGCTTATGTCTAAGCACGAAGTGGCGGAGAAGTTGTTTGAAGAAATTATTTCCGATATGAAAGAGGATGAACCATGCAAGTAGCCGCCGTAATTGTTGACGTTCCGACGATGCAAACAGACAAAGAGTTTGATTACCTCATTCCGGATGAGTGGGTCGGAAAAATAGTCCCAGGCATGCGCGTAATCGTTCCGTTTGGTCCACGTAAAGTCCAAGGGGTAGTTGTTCGCTTAAAGCCGACTTCAACGGTAAAAAACTTAAAAAAAATAAGTGAGCCGATGGACTTATCACCCGTATTAAACAAAGAATTGTTACAGCTCGGTGAGTGGCTGACGGAACATACGTTATGCTTTAAAATCTCTGCCTACCAAGCGATGCTTCCAGCGGCAATGAAAGCCAAATATGAAAAGAAGCTCGTTTTGGTAAACCGTGAAGGAATCAACCAGCTCCCAGTGGAATTGCAACAATGGTTTAACGATCGTACCGAAATCTCATGGAAAGAAGCAGATCAACGAAATTGGCTTTCAACGCTTCAAACAGCAGTATCGATAGGGACGTTTGAAGTCGTATACGATGTGAAAGATAAAGCACGAAAAAAAATCGAAAAGCATTATTTACTCAGCCATCCTACAGACGAGCTAAAACGAATCATGGATACTTTCTCTAAACATGCGAAAAAACAACGAGAAGTGCTAGAGTTTTTATTGAAATCTCCTGAAACGAGCTGGACGATGAAAGAACTAACGACCGCCTGTCAAACGTCAACATCGGTTGTTCAAGAGCTTGTGAAAAAAGGTATATTGCAAGAGAAGGAAGTAGAAGTGTATCGCGACCCTTATCAACATCGTTCGTTTGAAAAAACGTATCCGCTTCCGTTAACCGACCAACAACAAAAAGCGATTTCCCCAATCCTTTCGTCCATTGAAAACGGCGATCATCGCACGTATCTGTTATACGGAGTAACCGGAAGTGGAAAAACCGAAATATATTTACAAGCCATTCAACGAGTATTGGAACAAGGAAAAGAGGCAATTGTACTCGTTCCGGAAATTTCGTTAACCCCTCAAATGGTACACCGGTTTAAAGGGCGGTTTGGTGATGATGTGGCGGTGTTACATAGCGGCCTATCCATCGGTGAAAAGTACGATGAGTGGCGCAAAGTCCAACGAAAAGAAGTGAAGGTCGTTGTAGGAGCTCGATCAGCGATCTTTGCTCCATTCGAAAATATCGGCATTATTATTATTGATGAAGAACATGAAACAAGCTACAAACAGGAGGAGAATCCGCGATATCATGCGCGGGATGTGGCAATTTATCGCGGAAAATTCCATGGATGTCCTGTCGTTTTAGGAAGCGCGACACCATCGTTAGAATCGTTTGCTCGAGCTCAAAAAAATGTGTATCACTTATTGACATTGTCGAAACGAATGAATGACCGGTCGTTACCAGACGTTTCGATTGTTGATATGCGGGAAGAGCTTCGTAAAGGAAATCGGTCGATGTTTTCAACTCTATTATTCGAAAAGCTACAAGACCGACTCGAAAAAGGGCAGCAAACGGTCCTTTTTTTAAACAGACGAGGCTATTCGTCGTTTGTGATGTGTCGCGATTGTGGAAGCGTTATGCAATGTCCGCATTGTGACATTTCCTTAACGTATCATCGAGTGACGAATCAATTAAAATGTCATTATTGCGGGTTTGAAACGACCGTACCAGGGGTTTGTACGGAATGTGGAAGTGAACATATTCGTTATTTTGGCACAGGTACACAAAAAGTGGAAGAAGAACTTGGGAAATTGTTGCCTCATGCTCGAGTCATTCGCATGGATGTAGATACAACAAGTCGAAAAGGCGCCCATGAACGGTTATTAAGCCAATTCCAAGAAGGAAAAGCGGATATTTTATTAGGTACGCAAATGATTGCTAAGGGATTAGATTTTCCAAACATCACGCTCGTAGGTGTTTTAAGTGCGGATACCATGTTGCATTTACCTGATTTTCGCGCCTCTGAAAAAACGTTCCAGCTGTTGACACAAGTAAGTGGCCGTGCCGGGCGACATGAGTTACAAGGAGAAGTTGTCATTCAAACTTACACCCCCGAACATTACAGCATAGAATTAGCTGGGGAGCAAAATTATAACGACTTTTATCAGAAGGAAATGGTCATGCGTAAAATGGGACGCTATCCCCCTTTTTATTATTTAGCTCTCATACATGTGAGTCATGAAGATTTAATGAAGGTGATATCCGTCTGTGAAAAAATTACGTCTTATATGAAAACTCAACTCTCAGAAGAAGCAATTATTTTAGGACCTACCGTATCACCAATACCTCGGATCAACGATAGATATCGATATCAATGTTTGATAAAATACAAGCGGGAACCAAGGCTCATTCCTGCATTGAAGAAAATTTTAGACTTTTATGTGAAAGAACGTAATTCGGAAAATGTGTATGTATCCGTTGATTTACATCCATACATGATGATGTAGGAAGTGAAAAAGACAGGAGGAAATACGTTGGCTATTTTACCAATCGTTACGTATCCAGCAGACATATTAGAAACGAACTGTGAACGGGTCACAGTATTTGATAAAAAGTTAAGAAAACTATTACAAGATATGTATGATACAATGGTGGCTGCTGATGGGGTCGGACTAGCCGCTCCGCAAGTAGGGGTCAATCAGCGTATTGCGATTGTTGATATTGGGGATGAACATGGAACGATTGAATTAATTAATCCCGAAATTATTGAAAGCCATGGAGAAGATACGGATGTGGAAGGTTGCCTTAGTTTTCCGGGAGTGTACGGAAAAGTAAGCCGACCATATTCTGTTAAAGTAAAAGCCCAAGACAGGAAAGGGCGCTATTTTCTTCTAAAAGCGAACGGCTTTTTAGCGCGTGCCATACAACATGAAATCGATCATTTGAACGGAATCTTATTTACTTCTAAAATTATTGAATACGTCAAAGAAGAAGAATTAGAAGGGTAGGAGAGCGAATGACAAAAATCGTTTTTATGGGAACACCAGATTTTTCGGTCCCCGTACTTCGAAAAATCATTGAAGATGGGTACGACGTCGTGGCCGTCGTTACCCAGCCGGATCGTCCTGTTGGGCGAAAACGCGTGTTAACGCCACCGCCTGTAAAAGTAGAAGCCGAAAAGCATGGAATTCCTGTTTATCAACCGGAAAAAATTAAAGATCCTCAAGAATATGAAAAAATTTTAGCGTTACAACCCGACTTAATTGTAACCGCTGCTTTCGGTCAAATATTACCGAAAGAAATACTATATGCACCTCGTTACGGATGTATTAATGTTCATGCTTCCTTGCTTCCAGAATTACGAGGCGGTGCCCCGATTCATTATGCAATTCTTCAAGGAAAGAAAAAAACGGGAATAACCATTATGTATATGGTAGAAAAACTTGACGCAGGCGATATTTTAACGCAAGTGGAAGTCCCTATTGAAGAGGATGACCACGTTGGAAGTCTGCACGATAAATTAAGTGAGGCAGGAGCCAAGCTATTATCACAAACAATTCCGAAGCTTCTTCGTGGAGACATTGAGCCAATTCCACAAAATGATGAAGAAGCAACGTTTGCCTATAATATTAAACGAGAGCAAGAAAAAATTGATTGGTCGAAAAATGGAGAAGACATTTACAACCACATTCGTGGTCTTCACCCGTGGCCAGTGGCCTTTACGACATTGGCTGGTAACGTATTAAAAATTTGGTGGGGCGTCAAATATCCGCTCAATCATAAGAGTACACCTGGCGAAATCGTAAAGGTCGAAGAAGATGGTTTTGTGGTGGCTACGGGTAACGAAATTGGTATTAAAATTACCGAACTCCAGCCAGCTGGTAAAAAACGAATGGAGGCCAAGGACTTTTTACGGGGGGCAGGAAGTCATATTACAATCGGTATGAAGTTAGGAGAAGAAAATGTCTAAAACGAAAAACGTTCGCGAAGTTGCCTTAGACGTATTATTAGCGGTTGAGAAACATCAGTCGTACAGTAATATATTGCTCAATCATGTGATTAAAGAGCACCAATTGCCTCCAAAAGATACTGCGCTACTAACCGAGTTGACATATGGAACGATTCAACGTCAATATACTTTAGATTATTTCTTGGCTCCCTTTTTAAAAAAACCGAAAAAACTTCAAAGCTGGGTTCGCCAATTATTGCGATTATCCCTTTACCAGATGGTATTTTTAGATAAAATTCCTGATCGAGCGGTGATCCATGAAGCGGTCGAAATTGCGAAAAGAAAAGGGCATCGAGGAATTGCCGGGCTAGTGAATGGTGTTCTTCGATCAGTGCAACGCGAAGGAGTTCCTTCCTTAGATCAAATCAGCGATCCGATTGAGCGAATTTCAATTGAAACAAGTCATCCTATATGGTTAGTGAAGCGATGGGTTGAACAATTTGGACTTGAGCGAACAAAACAAATGTGTGAAGAAAATTTAATTGCACCTGTTCAAACCGTTCGTACGAACACCGTTCAACTTTCACGTGAACAACTTCTCGATCAGCTTACAAATGATGGCTGGAACGTTCAACCAAGTCCGATTGTTCCTGAAGGGATTCGCTCGTTACGTGGGAATTTAGCACATTCACAAGCCTTTAATGAAGGCCTGTTGACGGTTCAAGATGAAAGTTCGATGCTGGTTGCACACGCATTGAAACTAACACCGGGGATGAAAGTATTAGATTGTTGTGCGGCACCTGGTGGAAAGACCACACACATTGCCGAAATGATGGACAACGAGGGAGAAGTTTGGGCTCTTGATTTACATGAGCATAAAGTGAAGCTCATTGAAGAACAGCGGAACCGGTTAAAGTTAACGATTATTCATACGAAATGTATAGATAGTCGTAAGGCCGGAGATTATTTTGCTAATGAGACTTTTGACCGAGTGTTAGTGGACGCCCCATGCTCTGGTTTAGGAGTACTGCGCCGTAAGCCAGATATTAAATACTCGAAAAACGTAGAAGATGTGCAAGCTCTAAAATCTGTACAACAAAGCATCTTACATGCAGTGGCTCCTCTAGTAAAACAAGGGGGAATTCTTGTTTATAGTACATGTACGGTCGACCGAGATGAAAACGACCGAGTCATTGAACAGTTTTTGCAACAACATCCTGAATATATGCCTGAACCACTTTCACTTCCAGAACCCGTTCAACCGTTGGTTAACGGTCATCAAGTGCAAGTGTTTCCTCAAGATTTTGGAAGCGATGGGTTTTATATAGCATGCTTACGAAAGAAGGTGAAGTAAATGGAATCAACCACGGTGAAACAACGGAAAGTCCTACAAAAATCGGAAAAGCCATCCATTTACTCTTTTCAGCTTACAGAACTAAAAGAGTGGTTAAAAGATAATGGAGAAAAGGCCTTTCGGGCCGAGCAAATTTACGAATGGTTGTATAAAAAACGGGTCACTTCGTTTGATGAAATGACGAATTTATCAAAGAGCTTGCGGGAAAAATTAGCGGAACAGTTTTCCATCACTACGTTAAAAACGATCGTTAAACAAACTTCTCAAGATGGGACAATCAAATTTTTATTTGAATTGCATGACGGATATTCGATTGAAACGGTGTTAATGCGTCACAATTACGGTAACTCCGTTTGTGTGACAACACAAGTGGGATGTCGCATCGGTTGTACATTTTGTGCTTCTACATTAGGTGGTCTAAAACGGAACTTAGAAGCTGGGGAGATTGTTGCCCAAGTGGTAAACGTTCAAAAAGCACTAGATGAAGCAGGAGAACGGGTCAGCCATGTCGTAATTATGGGAATTGGTGAACCTTTTGACAATTATGATGAAATGATGGCCTTCTTAAAAATTATTAACCATGAGAAAGGTTTACACATTGGTGCCCGTCACATCACGGTCTCAACAAGTGGAATCATTCCTAAGATTTATCAATTCGCGGAGGAACAATTACAAATTAATTTTGCGATTTCACTGCATGCCCCAAATACAGAATTACGTACAAAATTAATGCCAATTAATAAAGCGTATAAACTCCCAGATTTAATAGATGCGGTGAAATATTATATTGAAAAAACTGGTCGTAGAGTAAGTTTCGAATATGGCCTATTTGGTGGCGTTAACGACCAAGTCGAACATGCTGAAGAATTAGCCCAATTAATTAAAGGTTTAAAATGTCACGTAAACTTAATTCCTGTAAACTATGTTCCGGAGCGAAATTATGTCCGAACGCCACGAAATCAAATATTTACATTTGAACGCACGTTGAAAAAACATGGTATTAATGTAACGATTCGTCGCGAACATGGGCACGATATTGATGCCGCATGCGGTCAGCTTCGGGCAAAGGAGCGGAAAGAAGAAACGAGGTGAGGAGCTTGCGGGCAGTTTATTATACAGACCGTGGGAAAGTGCGCCAATTAAATGAAGATAATGGAGGCATATTCCGAAATTCATATGGAGACGTGTTAGCGATTGTCGCTGATGGAATGGGAGGGCACCAAGCAGGGGAAGTCGCCAGTGAAATGACGATTTCCCTTTTGCAACAACAATGGGAGGCAACGACTGAACCATTTGAAACTCCACAGATGGCTGAACAATGGTTAAATGAGCAAATCAAATATGTGAATGATAAAGTATTTGAATATTCAACAAGCCATAAAGAATGCGAAGGAATGGGAACAACGTTAGTGGCCGCCATATGTACTGAAAAGTTTGTGACAATTGCCCATATTGGGGATAGTCGCGGGTACATATATAATGAACAAGGGATTCGTCAATTAACGGAAGATCATTCTCTAGTAAACGAACTCGTCCGAACTGGTCAAATCAGTAAAGAAGATGCCGAGCATCACCCGCGTAAAAATATCCTGTTAAGAGCTTTAGGTACCGAGGAAAAAGTCGAAGTCGAACTTAAAACAATTACATTTGAAGAAGGGGATTTTTTACTTCTCTGTTCGGATGGATTGTCTAATAAAGTGACGGAAGACGAAATACGTCATATTTTGGATGATAAGATATCCATTGAGGAAAAGGGCAAAACGTTAATCCAAATGGCAAACGATAACGGTGGGGAAGATAATATTACCCTTGTCATTATTGAATTCGCAGCTGATAGTGAGAGCGGGTGATGCACATGTTAATTGGTAAACGACTCAGTGGACGATATAAAATCTTAGACATGATCGGTGGCGGAGGAATGGCCAACGTCTACTTAGCAAGGGACGTTATTTTAGAACGGGATGTTGCCGTGAAAATTTTGCGATTAGACTTTGCAAGTGAAGAAGAGTTTATACGGCGTTTTCAACGGGAAGCACAATCAGCCACCAGTCTAGCTCATCCAAACATCGTTAACATTTATGATGTTGGTGAGGAAAATGATATTTACTACATCGTCATGGAATACGTTGATGGATTAACGTTAAAACAATATATCCAAAAGCATCACCCAATATCGGTTGAAAAAGTGTTAGATATTATGCTGCAATTAACATCTGCGGTTGCCCATGCCCATCAAAATCATATTGTTCATCGAGATATAAAACCGCAAAACATATTAATTGATAGAAATGGGAATGTCAAAATTACCGACTTTGGAATTGCTATGGCGTTAAGTGCGACGACGATTACCCAAACCAATTCGGTTTTAGGATCTGTTCATTATTTATCACCAGAACAAGCCCGCGGGGGAATGGCAACGAAAAAGTCCGATATTTATTCTTTAGGAATTGTCATGTTCGAGTTGTTAACCGGTCGGTTACCATTTTCTGGGGAATCTGCCGTTTCTATTGCGTTAAAACATTTGCAATCGAACATTCCTTCACCACGAAGATGGAATGAAAGCATTCCACAAAGTGTAGAAAATATCGTCATACGAGCGACGGCAAAAGATCCATTTCAACGCTATGAAAGTGCAGAAGAAATGGCCGAGGATTTGCGTACGGCATTAGAACCGGAACGTCTCAATGAACCGAAATTTATCATTCCCGAAGATGAAGAAGCAACAAAGGCAATACCGATTATTTCGAGTGAAAGAACTACCCCTTCATTGGATGAGACTATTGTCCATCATAAAAATGGAGAGGGTAAGTTAGGAAAGCAAGAAAAGGCTAAGAAAAAGAAGCGGAAAAAATGGCCATGGTTTTTATTCTTCTTTCTAATTGTCTTATCATTATTAGGGGTATTGGCTCTGACCGTTCTTCCTGATTGGCTTGGACCTGATGAAATCGAAGTTCCTTACTTAACTGGAGAGGAATTAGATAATGCTATATCAACCCTCATTTCACTAGGTTTTGAAGTAGGAGATACGACGGAAACTCCAAGCAATGAAATTGAAAAAGGAAAAGTGATAAAGACAGCGCCGAATGCTGGTAAAGTCGTTAAGGAAGGAACGGTAGTAGATTTATTTATAAGTTCAGGTAAAGAAACGATACGATTGGTCGATTTTACAGGCCGTTCGTACGAGCAAGTTGAAACGTTTTTAAAGAGTCAAGGGTTTCGGTCTGTCACGAAAAAAGAAGTTCATCATCATCAACCAGAAGGAACGATTGTTGGGCAATCACCAGAACCGAATACGGAAGTCGTACCAGAAGAAACCGATATTGAATTTACTGTGAGCATCGGACCTGAAAAAATTGTTTTAAAAGACTTAACAAACTTTAATTTACAAAATTTAAATGCCTATGCAGAAGCCACTGGCCTAGTTATAAACATTGTGGAAGAAAAGTATGACGATGAAGTCCCAATAGGCTTTGTTATTTCTCAATCACCTGAACCTGGAACTGAGCTGGACAAAGGGGATGAAGTGAAAGTCGTCGTATCTAAAGGGAAAGAAGAAATCCCACCGAAACAAGTTTTTCGAGAAATTACGATTCCTTACGATGCTGAACCACTAGGAACGCCACAAGAAATCCAAATTTTTATTGAGGACATCAATCATAGTATGACAGAACCGTATGAAACGTTTTATATTACTGAAACGGTGAAAAAACGATTGGAATTTTTTATTGCGCCCGGTGAAAAAGCTGGCTTTAAAGTGATTAAAGATCGCAATGTAATCATGGATGAAGTGATTCCGTATCCCGAAGAAGAATAAGGAGGAATGCTATGGCCGAAGGAAAAATTGTAAAAGCACTTAGCGGGTTTTATTATGTAAAAGAGGGGCAAACCGTTTATCAATGTCGCGGAAGAGGAGTGTTTCGTAAGAAAAACGTCACTCCTCTCGTTGGAGATTATGTTGTTTTTCAAGCAGAAAATGAACAAGAAGGTTACCTTTTAGAAATTAAAGAACGAAAAAATGAGCTAGTTCGCCCTCCTATTGCGAACGTAGACCAAGGAATTTTAGTGTTTTCAGCTGTCGAACCGGACTTTAGTCCAATTCTTTTAGATCGGTTTCTAGTTCTTGTTGAATCCAAAGATATCATGCCTATTATCGTCATTACAAAAATGGATTTACTCGATGAGACAACTAAAGAACAGCTTGAACAATATGTACAAGATTATCGACATATTGGGTACAACGTGATTAAAACTTCGATTAAAACGTCCGATGGAATCAAAGAATTACTCCCACTTTTAGACGGAAAAGTGTCTGTATTTGCTGGTCAATCAGGGGTTGGGAAATCGTCTTTATTAAACGCGATACGTCCTGAGTTACAATTAAAAACAGGGGCGATTTCTCACCATTTAGGACGAGGAAAACATACGACGCGACATGTCGAACTAATTGAAATTGGAAACGGCTTAGTAGCTGATACTCCTGGATTTAGTTCTCTAGAATTTATCGATATTGAAGCCGCCGATTTGAACCTTTACTTCCCTGAAATGGTGAAATGGAGTGAAGGATGTAAGTTTCGGGGATGCCAGCATATTAATGAGCCGAAATGTGCGGTAAAAGAAGCGGTGCAAGCAGGAGATATTCCTGTTTACCGTTATGAGCATTACTTGCAATTTTACGAAGAAATTAAAGACAGAAAGCCGAGGTTTTAATGATGATCAAAATCGCTCCGTCTATTTTGTCCGCTAATTTTGCGAAACTTGGAGAAGAAATCGTCGATGTGGAACGAGGTGGAGCAGATTATATCCACGTAGACGTAATGGACGGACATTTTGTTCCTAATATTACGTTAGGACCTCAAATCGTGGAGGCGATCCGTCCTATTACGAAGTTACCACTTGATGTCCATTTAATGATTGAACAACCTGACCGTTATTTAGATTCATTTGCAAAAGCAGGTGCTGATTACATATCAGTACACGTGGAAGCATGTTCACATTTACACCGGACCATTCAACATATCAAATCATTAGGGGTAAAAGCTGGGGTGGTGTTAAATCCTCATACCCCTGTGGAAATGATTCAACATATTATTCACGATGTCGATCTTGTCCTATTAATGACGGTAAATCCTGGGTTTGGCGGACAATCATTTATCCAAACGGTGTTACCAAAAATCCGTCAAGTTAAACATTTTGTTGATCAAAATGGACTAGATGTTGAAATCGAAGTCGATGGTGGAGTGAATGAGCAAACGGCTAAATTGTGTGTTGAAGCGGGAGCTAACGTGTTAGTTGCTGGTTCTGCCGTGTATAATCAAGAAAATAGAGCAAAAGCAATTGATGCGATCCGACAATCAGCTTTAAGTGCATTAAATAAATAATTTGTACGAAAGAAACCAGCCCTTGTGCTGGTATTCTTTTTAGAAGGATTGTTATATGTCATTGTTGTTTTTTAGTCAGTTATTCACACGGCGGCGACTCCAGCGGGAACAAGAAGCCGCAAGACCCTACTTGAGCGTAGCGAGGGAAGCGGCTTGCGGCTTGCCCGCGGAAAGCGTCCGCCACAAGCGATATGTATAAATATCAACAGTTAGTTATTTTAGGGTAGAGCCTTTTAGAAAGGAGAGGGACATGTGATTATCCATATTGTTGGTGGAGGTCCGAAGCATTTTTATCCGCCGCTGGGGCCATATGATGGTTCCTCCGTTGTTTGGGTTGGAGTAGATCGTGGTGTTAAACGGTTATTAGATGAGAAAATCACACCGCATGTTGCTTTTGGAGATTTTGATTCAGTCACGGAAAATGAATGGGAGGAAATTAATCAGGCTGTTTCTCATATTAAAAAATTTGTACCTGAAAAAGATGAAACAGATATGGAATTAGCATTAAATTGGGCTATCAGGCAGCAGCCGGAACGAGTTCGTATTTTTGGGGCAACAGGTGGCCGGCTAGACCATTTCATGGCGAACGTCCAACTGTTAACCTTGGATTCCGTTTTACGTTTGGAAGGAAAAGTGGAACTCATTGATGACCAAAATATCATTGCTGTTTATCCGCCAGGGGAATATCGATTACCTATCATCCATGATAAAAAATATGTTTCGTTTCTCCCACTTACACTAACGGTTAAGCAATTATCTTTACAAGGTTTTAAGTATCCTCTTCATCAAAGAGACATCTTCATGGGTTCGACATTAACGATTAGTAATGAACTAAAAGAAGATTATGGTACTTTTTCGTTTACTGAGGGCATATTAATGATGATAAGAAGTAACGACCTTTGATAGACGCCCGATTTAGGGAAGCTTACGTACTTATCGACTTCATTTGAATAATATAGGTTAGAATGTAATTTTGTCTAGAAAGCTTTTGATTTGATGAGGAGGGAGTATAATGAAATTTTATACAATTAAATTACCTAAATTTCTTGGAGGCATTGTTCGAGCAATGTTAGGAACCTTTAAAAAAGGATAAGACTAAAAAAAGTGTCCGACCGCGATTACGGAAGGACACCTTTTTTGTGTTTGAATTAGTGAAAACGTGATTACACACGCTCAACTTTACCTGATTTTAATGCTCTTGCAGAAACCCAAACACGTTTTGGTTTACCATCTACAAGAATGCGAACTTTTTGAAGGTTAGCTCCCCAAGTGCGCTTTGTTGCGTTCATTGCGTGGGAGCGAGAGTTACCGGAACGAGTTTTACGACCAGTGATTACACATTTTTTTGGCATTTTATTCCCTCCTCACTAGTGAAGCTATTTCCATATGAATCATCACTTGAAATTATCTTAAAAGATACCTTAATAATTTATCACACATAGTAAGAGATTGCAATACTTCTTGCAAAGACTTTCAAGAAAATTTCCTTGACATCGTGGAAGTATATAAGATCTATAAAAATGAAACTATTTCACTGCATAGTAAATAATTGGTTAGGTGAACAATAATAAAAGGGACATTCATTCCTAGACGAATTCCGATCATTGATACTTGTTTTTAATGAATGTATCGTTAAGGGATAAAACCCTCATCTGACATGAAGCGAAAGGCGGCGACTCCAGCGGGAACAAGAAGCCGCAAGAGCCATACTTGAGCATAGCGAGGAAAGCGGCTTACGGCTTGCCCGCGGAAAGCGTCCGCCTGTAGCGAAATGTATAAATATCAACAGTATCAGTTAACAAAGCCAAAAAATTTGTCCTACTATTAAGTTAGTTCCTTAACTCTCCTCTAT
>NZ_JBCNBW010000056.1:0-16563 GCF_050478865.1 Aeribacillus pallidus
AAGCGTCCGCCACAAGCGTAATGTATACATATCAACAGTATCGTTTAACAGACAACCATGACAATAAAAATTGGCACATCGATGAATAAAATAACAGCAAAAGTTATCCACAGTTATTTCAGGGTAGAGCTAGTAAAAAAAGGAGTTAACACGTAACGTTAACTCCTTTTTTCATTATAGTTGTACAGAATGAAGCACAAAATTGATAAAGAATAACCCAGCAATCACATACAAAGGGAACGACACATCTTTACCTTTCCCACTCGCCACTTTTAAAATTGGATATAAAATGAATCCGATCGCAATTCCATCGGCGATACTAGATGTAAATGGAATCATTGCGATAATAAAAATGGCTGGGAAGGCTTCCGTGAGATCCTTCAGCTCCAAATTCCGGACGTTTTGAATCATTAACCCACCAATAATCATTAAAATGGGAGCAATGGCGTTATCCGGAATATATTTCATGTATGGAATAAAGAAGATGGAGCTTAAAAACAGTATCCCTGTTGTCACAGCTGTTAGGCCGGTACGTCCACCGCTAGCCATAGCAGCTGCACTTTCCACACTCGAAACGGTCGGACTCGTTCCGAATACCCCTGAAAGCATCGCAGAAATAGCATTTGCTTGGTATGCTTTTTTAAATTTTTCAGGTTGACGCAAAATCGTCACATGCCCATGAACAAGACCAATATTTTCAAAAACTATAACCATCGTGATGGAGAAGACCGCTACCCAAAAAGGTAACTCCATCCACGACGCAAAGGACATGTTAGCAAATACTTCTTGATAATCACTAAAACGAAATTTTGATGAAGATGCCTGTTTCGGTAATAAATCTAGCCACCAAGCAAGCAAGGTTCCAAATAAAATGCTCCAAAGAAAGTTACCCGGAACGTTTCGTAAAAATAAAATCATCGCTACAAAAAAGGAAATCACTGTAGCCATAACAATCGGTTCATTTAATTGGCCTAGTGCGATAATAGAATTGTCTCCCCGTTCGACGATGCCGCCTTTTTCTAATCCAATTAACATTAAAAACAACCCTAATCCAACGGTAATGGCTTCTTTTAATGTAGCTGGGATGGCATCACTTAACAGTTGAGACAAGCGTGTAAACGCTGTTACGACAAATAATGCACCCGAAATAAACACTACGGCTAATGCTTCTTGCCATGATAGACCCATTGATTGTACAAGAGTGTACGTAAACATAGCGTTAATGCCCATTCCAGGGACGAGAATAATTGGCGTATTTGCCCAAAACCCCATCAATAGGCAAGAAATGAAGCAGGTCAATATTGTTGCCAAAACGGCACCTTCAAGCGGTATACCCGCTTCAGACAAAATGAACGAATTAACTGCAATAATATACACCGTTGTCATAAAACCAATGACACCAGCGATGATTTCTTTACGAAGCGCCGAACCGTGTGCGTCGAGCTGAAACCAACCTCCTATTCGTGATTGTTTCATCTTCCATCCTCAAATTTTTAAGTCCCTCTCCCTACCCACTTTACCTTTTCAAGAAGGCAAGCCACAGTTTAGGATTTTATCAAATTTTGTCGAAAATGCAATCCTTATGGAAAGTGTCAATGAAGTAAAAAAATTATGTAAAAGAAAACAATCTCCCTCTGAATTGATACCAAACACAGTAAAAAAACACCTTCCGCCTTTGTTCGGACAGAAGGTGTACATTCATTATGCGAGTTCCCGATAAAGGTTGGCCATTTCGATTGCGTTAACGGCTGCTTCCCAACCTTTGTTCCCTGCTTTCGTCCCAGCACGTTCAATCGCCTGTTCAATCGTATCAGTGGTTAAGACACCGAAGATGACTGGAACTCCAGATTGTAGTGCCACATTGGCTACACCCTTAGCGACTTCGTTAGAGACGTAATCAAAATGCGGAGTGGCCCCGCGGATGACGGTCCCTAATGTAATCACGGCATCGTATTTTTGGGACTCTGCCAATTTTTTTGCCGCCAAAGGAATCTCAAAGGCACCTGGCACCCATACGATGGTTACATCCTCTTCATTCACCCCATGGCGCTTTAGCGCATCTTCTGCTCCGCTTAATAATTTACTCGTAATAAATTCATTGAAACGTGAAACTACAATAGCAACTTTCACTCCTGTACCGACTAAATGACCTTCCAATACTCGTTTCATCTCATTATCCTCCTTAAAATTTTAATAAATGACCTAATTTTTCATATTTTGTGCGTAAGTATCGCTCGTTAGCTTCTTTCGATGGCATTTGAATTGGAACACGTTCTACAACTTCTAATCCGTATCCTTTGAGTCCTGCGATTTTTCGTGGGTTATTGGTTAACAGTCGCATCTTACGTATGCCAATGTCACGCAAAATTTGAGCCCCGATTCCGTAATCGCGAAGGTCCGCTCCAAATCCAAGTTTATGATTGGCTTCAACCGTATCCAATCCTTCTTCTTGGAGCTTATATGCCTTTAATTTATTGATGAGTCCGATTCCACGTCCTTCTTGACGCATGTACAGTAAAACACCTTTTCCTTCTTCTTCAATTTGAGTTAAAGCAGCAGCAAGTTGCGGGCCACAATCGCAACGATGCGAGCCAAACACGTCGCCCGTTAAGCATTCCGAATGAACTCGGACTAAGACAGGCTCATCTCCTGAAATCTCCCCTTTTACTAGCGCTACATGCTCTTTACCGTCAATGTCATTTGTATACCCAAACACTCGAAACGTACCAAAATCCGTTGGCAATTGAATTTCCACTTCCCGATGAACAAGCTTTTCTTTTATCCGACGGTAAGCAATTAAATCTTGAATGGTAATCATCTTCATGTTCCATTTTCGAGCCATCTCTTGTAATTCTGGTACCCTTGCCATCGTCCCGTCATCTTTCATAATTTCACAAATGACTCCAGCAGGTTTTGCTCCACATAATTTTGCTAAATCGACGGCTGCTTCTGTATGACCGGCTCGTCGTAACACCCCGCCTTCTTTCGCCACCAGCGGAAAAATGTGACCTGGCCGTTTAAAATCGTCAGGCTTAGCCTCCTCTTCAAGCATCGCTAACACGGTTGTTGAACGCTCAAACGCACTAATCCCCGTATGGGTAGATTTATGATCAATACTTACTGTAAAGGCGGTTCCATGCGTATCGGTATTAACGGTAGTCATCGGCTGAAGATCAAGCTTATCGGCTAACTGTTCCGTAATCGGTACACAAATGAGCCCCCTACCTTCTTTTGCCATAAAATTAATGACTTCGGGAGTCGCTTTTTCTGCTAATGCGACAAAGTCACCTTCATTTTCGCGGTCTTCATCGTCCACCACGATAACCACTTTTCCTTGTTTTAAATCTTCTAACGCTTCTTCGATTGAATGAAACATTCCGGATCACCTCATGATAAAAATCCGTTTTTTTGAAGAAATTCCATAGTAATTGTCTCTTTTTTTGTAACCGTACGTTGTAGCATATGTTGAACATATTTAGCTAACATGTCTCCTTCAATATTGACTATGTCGCCGACACTTTTTTTCGCTAAAACAGTCATTTCTTGCGTATGTGGAATTAACGACACAGTTATTTCTCCATTTTTTACGTCAAAAATCGTTAACGATGTACCATCAATGGCTACCGATCCTTTTTCCATCATCAACGGTTGTAAAGAAGTAGGGATGTCGATCGTTACGTAAAGTGCATTATCAACGGCTTTCTTTCTTTTAATCGTTCCGGTCGCATCGACATGTCCTGAAACAAAGTGCCCACCAAATCGTCCTTGGGCATGCATTGCTCGCTCTAAATTCACTGGTGAACCTTTTTTTAACCATTTAAGCGACGTGTGGTGAAACGTCTCAGGCATTACATCCACATCGAACGTTGATTGGGTAAAAGAAGTAACGGTTAAACAAACACCATTAACGGCAATCGAATCGCCTATATGAACATCAGACAATACAACGGAAGCTTCAATGGTTAGTTTTAACGATTGTTGGCCTTGCTGAACCGCTAAAACTGTTCCAATTTCTTCAATAATCCCTGTGAACAAGCTGTCACCCACCTTTCGTTCAAATCGATTGACAATTAGTAAGTAAGGAATAGAAATGGAAGGAAATGCATCGAATGGGTTTTACAATTGGGGCACATTTGGGAGAAACCGTCGCGCAAATTGATGGATTATCTTGATGATAAAGTGGATCGACTTTTTAAAATTAATAAAATGCATAAAAATAAACAACAGTTCCTTTCCTCTTCTTCCACCATTTGGACTCTTTATTCGGGAAGAATAGATACGATGACACTTTTTCATCAAATTCGCACCTCCTTTCGAAAAAAATCGCCCCTTTTTCAGCAAGGGGCGATAAGAAGGCACGACGAAATAAGCGTCTT
The DNA here is from genome assembly GCF_050478865.1 of Aeribacillus pallidus. NCBI lineage: Bacteria > Bacillati > Bacillota > Bacilli > Caryophanales > Bacillaceae > Aeribacillus > Aeribacillus pallidus. Next base: position 4,377 of record NZ_JBCNBW010000056.1, read on the forward strand.
ATGACCCCTTTTTCAAACTGCTGTCACATCACAACTGTTGACAGTGGTATTTCATGTAGTAGGTCAAAGATCTATTTAGACGCTTCCTTTTCCTTCTCCCATCCAGACTATTACTGTCGGCTTTGGAATTTCACCAAATCCACCGTTTTCTTTGTTAAAGAAAACGGGTCACGGGCTAAGAGGAATGACCTCATCACCGCCGGTCGGGAATTTCACCCTGCCCCGAAGGAAAACCTATTCGATTTAATGCTATCGTACCATAATTATTAAAAAATTGCATCTTTTAACTAACTTAAAGTGAAAAAGTTTGTTATTTAATGATTCTAAAAATAAACGGAATACGATACTCCTCTCCTTCAAACGCCTTAACGGCGGCCACAATGGTAAACACGATGGCTAAAATTCCAAGGAGCCCTAATAAAAGTCCCCCTATCAGAACTAATACAAGGATACAAGAGACGAGACCGTACACGGAATAGCTAATAAAAAAGTTGAAATATTCTTTTCCATGATAGTCAACGAACGGAGAATCGTCTTTTTTGATGAGCCAAATCACAAGCGGACCGATAAAGGCAGTAACAAAACTAATTAAATAAATGGCCGCTGCAAAGATTCGTTCATCTTTTGAAGGCATGATAATCATCCTCTCTTTATTCGATTTCTCATTTATTCTACGTTACATCCTACCCGATTGTTTCACCCATTGAAAAAGTACGTCTTCCTTTTCGTTTGATTTCATATGACTATATATAGCTAAGACAAATCTTTTTCACGGATTGAACGCCAAACGGCTGTTTATTTTTCTTTCTTTTCCACCCGTAATTGGAGGAATTGTTGATGAATTCTATGGCTATATGGAAATATGACTTTTCCAAGTCTATTCATAGAAACAGTAGCGGCATCACTTTACAGTTATATAGCAATTGTATTGATGGTTCGTTGGATGAAAAAACTATCCTTGAAATGGTTTACCGGGCACGTGTTGTGAGTAGGAGCGATCATTAGGATGTTTTATTAAATATTTAAAAATTTTTATATTCAAATCTCTTACTTTTCAAATACTTCAAAGAATATAATAAGTTCATCTATGTGCAAAGGTGGAGAAAAAATGACAAAACGGTTACTGAAACAAGCGAAAATCATTCGGGTCACCTCACCAATGATGGAAAAAGGAGATGTTCTCGTTCAAGATGGAAAAATTCGCGCTATAGCTCCATCAATTGAACCAACGAGCGATATGGAAATTATTCTTTGTCAAGGCTATTATTTACTACCAGGGTTTATCGACGTTCATACACATCTTGGGTTGTATGATGAAGGTACAGGTTGGGCAGGAAACGATGCCAATGAAACAAATGAACCTTTAACTCCACATATCCGTGCGTTGGACGGAGTATATCCTCTTGATCCCGGATTTCAAGATGCCATTCGTCACGGGATTACGACAGTCCATGTGATGCCTGGAAGTGCTAATGTAATCGGCGGAACGACTTCTGTCATCAAGACATTTGGAAAAAGTGTCGACCAAATGGTTATCAAACGGACAGCAGGGTTAAAAATTGCCTTAGGGGAAAATCCGAAGCGTATACATAGTAACGGAAACAAAGATTCCATTACCCGAATGGGTATTATGGGGATGTTAAGAGAAGCCTTTTATCATGCAAAAGTTTCTAAGGCAATGGATGATATACGAGTGATTCCCCTTTTACTTGCGCTACGGAAAGAAATTCCCGTCCGAATACACGCCCATCGTGCCGATGATATTTTATCAGCTCTACGATTGGCTGATGAATTTGATTTAGATATACGGATTGAACATTGTACAGAAGGTCATTTAATCGCAGACAAGCTACTAGGTCGAGGGTTACAAGTTAGTGTAGGTCCTACCTTATCAAGACGCTCGAAAGTGGAATTAAAAAATAAAAGCTGGTCAACTTATCGTATTTTAACCGAACATGGAATATCTGTCTCCATCACAACCGATCATCCGTACACGCCTATCCAATATTTAAACGTTTGTGCAGCATTGGCCGTTCGAGAAGGTTTATCTGCTCAAAAAGCAGTAGAAGGAATTACGATAAACCCTGCCCGAAATTTACAGCTGGACAACCGAATTGGAAGTATCGAAGTTGGAAAAGATGCCGACTTAGTCCTATGGAGCGAATTTCCTTTCCATTTCATGGCTAAACCAGTATTAACGATGGTGGATGGATACATCGCCTATATTCAACGAGAGAAGCTAACAATCCAGCCAAAACAATAAAATCGAATTTCATAAAAAATTAACATTTTCCCTATTCCCCTTTTTATGATTTTTTTGTATGATACAGAAGAAACGATGATGAACCAATTTCATATGGTAATTGAGGGAAGGCAAATGGTGCGCCACCAGTTTTCGAACTGGTTCTAGTGGGTTCGATTCCCACCCCGAAATTTTTTATGCAACTTTAAAAAATTTCGAGGGTGGGCCCACTTGGACCGCCCTCTAGTGGAGGGATGATTTTGCTTAAAAAAAGAGACTTAACTGATTGTCATGTGCTGTACGAGCTGATGACGCATCCGGAGGTCTTCCCTTTCGTGCGTCAAAAAGCATACTCATACGAAGAATTTCTTTTCATTACAAAGCAAAACATTGAAGCTGAAGAACGCGGAGAACTTATTTCGCGAACGATTTTGGATGAGTGGGGTAATCCAATCGGAACAATAAATTTGTTTGATATTGAAAACGGAGCGGGCTTTTTAGGTACTTGGCTAGGAAAGCCGTTTCACGGTAAAGGCTATAACCGCCGAGCAAAAGAAGCATTCTTTCAGGAATTGTTTTACGAATTAAACATCCACACGGTTTTTATGCGTATTCGAAAAGAAAATATCCGCTCACGAAAAGCTGCCGAAAAACTTCCATACGTCGTTTTAGCTAACGAAACGCGACCTCTCTTATACCAACAAGTAAATCAATCTTCCCATAGTTATGATTTATTTGAAGTTCCAAAAGATTTATTTCAACTATATGATCGTCGTCAATATCATTCCCTTGACGATAATCAAACAGCTTTGGAAGCATGAAAAACGAGTCATTCAGTTGACTCGTTTTTCGCTTGTCGTCCTTCATTTACATATTGAGCATAAAGTTGTCGTAGAATCGGAGTTTTGTATAATTCAATTTTTCGGAAATCTTGAGGATGGTTCCTTACTCCAGCTTCCTTTAATTGTTGCACAAACCATCCTTTTGAGTACTTAAACGCCATATTCTTCCTCCTTCACTAGGCTTGTCCCTTCCATCCTATGAAGAAAGGAAGCAAAATATGATATGTAAAAAAGAAAATCGTATGGTATAATATTTCACATTCGTTGGAAGAAGATGGAGTGAGCAGCATGATGGTTCAAACGTATACGAAAGGTCAAAAATTAAAGCAATTTTTTCTAATATTATTACCAATATTAATTACTCAATTATCGATGTATGCGATGAATTTTTTTGATACGATAATGGCTGGAAATTATTCATCCACCGATTTAGCAGGTGTAGCCATCGGCAGTTCGATTTGGGTCCCTATTTTTACAGGGTTAAGTGGCATTCTTTTATCTATTACCCCTATTGTCTCCCAATTAATAGGAGCAGGGGAAAAAAAGGACGTTTCGTTTTCTGTCATACAAGGAATCTATGTTTCTACTGTGATGGCTTTCATCGTAATCGGTATCGGTTCGATTTTTTTAGACCCGTTTTTAAACATGATGCAGTTAGATGATAAAGTGCAACAAATTGCCCATGATTATTTAGTGGCGCTATCTTTCGGAATCTTTCCTTTGTTTATGTATCAAGTCTGTCGATCGTTTATTGACGCTCTTGGAATGACCCGAACGACGATGATCATTACACTTCTTTCCTTACCGGTTAATGTTGCCTTAAATTACGTGTTTATTTATGGGGCACTATTTGTTCCTCCATTTGGAGGAGTAGGTGCCGGATATGCTTCGGCCATTACTTACTGGTTCATCTTATTTGTAGCCATTTGGATTATCGACCAACGTGTTCCTTTCCAACAATTTCGAATTTGGCGTCAAGTTCAGCCAGTTGATTTACGAAAATGGAAAGATATATTGATAATTGGTGTGCCCATCGGTTTATCGATTTTTTTCGAAACGAGTATTTTTTCAGCAGTCACCTTATTAATGAGTCCATTTGGGACAGTTACCGTGGCCTCTCACCAAGCAGCATTAAATTTTGCTTCGATGCTATATATGGTTCCATTAAGCATCTCAATAGCCTTAACGATTGTTGTTGGATTTGAAGTGGGAGCAAGAAGGTTTAAAGATGCCTCAACTTATAGCTTTTTAGGAATTAGCATTGCGGTCGGACTCTCATTTTTTTGTGGTTTATTGCTTTTTATATATAAAGATGTGGTAGCTGCGTTGTATACGGATGATTCGAACGTCCTTACATTAACGAGCCAGTTTTTACTGTACGCGGTCTTTTTTCAATTATCAGATGCCATTCAAGCTCCCGTCCAAGGAGCGTTACGTGGATATAAAGATGTCAATGTAACTTTTTTAATGGCTTTTATTTCTTATTGGATCATCGGTCTTCCTCTTGGGTATATGTTAGCCAATTTCACTCTCTTAGGTCCTTTCGGGTACTGGCTTGGGTTGATTACTGGCTTAGCTGCTGGTGCTGTTACGTTGTCCTATCGATTATGGTGGGTACAAAAAAAATATCGAAAACAACACTCGATATAAAAACAGGATGGGAAATCCCCATCCTTCTTTATAACAGCATATCGGGTAGTAGGCTTTATTGTTGATGATACACTTTGCCGAGAACATCTTTTCCTCCCGTGACTGGAATAATACTCCCTGTAATAAAACTTGACCTTTCATCACAAAGAAAAGCAATGACACGTGAAATATCCTCGCCGGTCCCTGGCCGTCCTACTGGAGAAGACGAATCTTTATAAGTAATCGCTTCATCGATGCTTTTTTCTTTCCAGTCCCCGATAATGTCACCCGGACAAATCATATTAACGGTAATCCCATTGGGTGCTTCTTCTAAAGCCAGCGTTTTTGTTAAGGAAGCCAGTCCAGTTTTCGCTGCGGCGAAAGCCGAACGATAAATCCACCCAGGTGCGGATTCAACGCGGTCAAAACCGAACGTAATAATTCTTCCCCAACGATTCTCTCTCATTTTTGGAAGTAGCAGTTTCGTTAAATAAAACACACTTGTTAAATTTCCATTTAGTAAATAGAGCCATTCGTCTAACGTATATTGCTCCATCGTTTTTCGTTCCTTAATGTATGGTCCAGCATTATGAATGACAATATCAATGGAAGAGACATGTTGAGAAGCTTCGTGAATCATCTGTTCACATGCTTGTGGATTCGCAACATCTCCTTGAATGGTCCAAACGTTTATTCCATATACCTTTTTTAAGTTGGCTGCTAAATATTCCGCCTCTTGTTCACTTTTCCGATAATTAATAATGAGATCATGACCTACTTCGGCTAACGTATACGCACTTCTCCTCCCAATTCCTTTTGCTCCCCCGGTTATTAATGCCGTTCTCTTTTTCACAATCAATCCTCTCCAATGAACATGTACTTATCATTATAGTAAAAACAGTTGCCGTAAAATGCAAATAACTAATGTGTTATTCAAATGTACGATCGATGATACCATGGTCTTTCACATTCACCTTCGTGTGAACATTTATTTTAGACTTAGCAAACTCTTTGGGCCAACGATCTTCTACTTTTTTCCAGTGGTTATATGCATACGCTCTCGCATATACCCCTAGTCCCAATGGATCAATTTCTTCCTGTTGCAGTTTTTTAATTAATTCTTCTGCTTGCTTTTCAATTTGTTTTTCAATTAGCTTTATTAATTCCTTCTTATTTTTTATTGGATGATTATCTGATGAAACTTCCTCAATTGATACGTCCATGTTTAAATGTAAATCAAACTGAAGTTGTCCATTAACAGTTTTTACATTATTGTTATAATTCGTATTGAATATGTTCATTGTTACAACTTCTTCTTTCGTCGGAAGTTGAACAACGAAGGGAACAGGCTCATCTACTTGACGTGTTAGTAACAACAATAACGCACTTTCATAAATGTCAATGGATGTTACGTATTTACCATTTTCATCCAATAATGCAATACCTGTAACGCGAATACCATCTTTCATGATTTTTAGCTCAGCTATATATGGCGTGATTCCTTTTTCACTCATTTGTTTTCGAAACGTAGCTGCCGTTGTTTTCGCTGTTGTTTCATTTTTATAAGAACTATTAATTAAGTTATTTAAAAATAATCCAAAGCGGGGTTTGTCAGGGGTTTCAAATCTCATGATTTCATCTAATGGCCCATTGAACATTACTATTTGTGCATTTGCACTACTTTTGGCATCACGATAAATATAATCAATAATATTCATCGGTTCATATTTTTTTAGTATCTCTTTTGAAAAGATAATGATTTGGATTTTACCAGTGACTACGGTTCCATTACTCATCACGTCAAAATATTGTTTAGCTTCCCGTAAAGAATTTGCTTGAACTTCTAACAATTGGCTTTTTTCGGATGCTTCTTTTGAAAACACAGGACTCATTTGATAGATGGTAAATTTTTTATCTTTCCCTTCATCGATACCAAGGACAAGCATCACAGTTGTGTCCTCGATGTACAATACATCTCCACATCCACCCCCAAAAAGAAGGAGAATGAGCAAAGGAAAAGTAAGCAACTTTTTCATAAGCCAATCCCTTTCTTTTTCCATTTATTTTTTACATACATATACATGAGTAGAATAGGAGGAAAAACGAGGATTAACCATATTCCGAAATTTGCCCATTTCTCCCCTAATGATGAGACTGTATCGTACGAAGGATTAAAAATTAACGTTACGATGATTAACAGAACGGCAAATACATACAAAACGTATTGGTGATCTTTCCACCCAATGATTTGAGATATTCCAAGGGTCGTAAAGTACAAAAATGGAATCCCGGTGGTTGAAATTTGAAACAAATAGGCTGAAAGAAAGACGATCTCCAATCGTTCTAAAAATTGGAAAGAAATTGGCTTTAATAAACTAAGCGTCGGCCAAATTAAACCGTTTAAATCTTCTAATGTAAAAACAACAAAACAACTAACCGTAATTTGTAAAAAAACTAATAGCGTAATCGTGTTGGCGATAAAAATGCCAAGATAGGCTCGTTCCTTATTTTTTAAAAAAGGATAAAGAATAAAAGCCACCTCAAATCCAAAATAGGAAAACATGGTGGTTTTTACTCCAACAAAAACCTCTTTCCAATTATCCTTGATAACCGGTAATAAGTTTAGCCAAGTCGCATCTTTGAGGGGTATTAATAAAATCATTGGCATCCAAAGTGTAATAATAAACACTAATTGTGTGTATCTACTAATAATACGTAATCCGTTTCGAGCAATAAATACCCACGGAACAAGAACAAGAAATGCTAACAAAAAATAGAGGGTTTCTGGAAGAACCCAGATGACCATAATACGGATCGTTGCCGTTAAGAGAATAAAACTTGCAATGGCGAAATAACAAATCCAAACAATTGAAATCAGCCGGCCAAAATATTTCCCAAAATAACGATTTAGTAAGTCAAAAATCGTATCATTCGGGTGTTGTTTCATTATTGTAATAATAATAAAACTCGCTAAAATAGATATTATCCAACCAAATATAATTGAAATCCATCCGCTCGTGCCAGCGACACTTGCAATTTCCCTTGGAAGTGTTAATACACCAATTCCTATTTGGATACCATTAATGGCAAAAATATATTGTAACAACGTAATATCGTTAAATGTCGTTCGGTTCATATCAACCACCTAACTGTTTCGACGGGCCTTTTCGACTAACTTATTTCCCGTTTTTGGTAATCGTATAATTAAATCTCCCCAATGTTTAAAGCGAGTTGGAGCGATTGGATTTCCATACGGTGTTCCTAAAGACTCTAGTGAAATTACATGGCCAATCAAAATCATGACCCCAAACATCATTCCTACCATCCCAAAAAGGGCGGAAATAAGCATAAACGGGAATCGAAGAAGTCGTGCACCTGCCGCAAAGTCTTGATTTGGTAAAATAAACGATGATATCGCCGTAAGCGCTACGATAATGACCATGATATTACTTACAAGCCCCGCTTCAACAGCTGCCTGTCCAATAACAATACCACCGACAATACCAACCGTTTGTCCAATTGGGGCTGGTAACCGTAATCCTGCTTCTCTTAACGTTTCTAATGTGATTTCCATAATAAACGCTTCAATAATTGGTGAAAACGGAATGGCTTCACGTGATTCTGCCACCGACACATATAAATTAATCGGAATTACTTCATAATGAAACGATAAGACCGCGATATAAAGAGGTGGTAATAAAATCGATAAATAAAAGGCAATATATCGTAACACCCGAATAAAAGAGGTGACATTCCAGCGAATACTATAGTCATCAACAGTATGAAAAAATGAAGAAAATGTAGCCGGGCCAATTAAAACAGCCGATGAATGATTTATTAAAATCGCTATTCTTCCTTGTAATAAATGCATGCCTACCGTATCCGGACGTTCTGTTGAAATGAATTGCGGTAACGGAGAGTAGGGATTATCTTCAATTAATTCTTCTAACGATCCAATGGTTAACAACGTATCGACGTTTAATTGTTGTATGCGTTTCTCTAATTCTTTTACCACATCCTGATGAACGAGGTCTTGTAAGTACATAATCGCAATCGTATTCTTTTTTCTTCTTCCAACTTGGAAATTTTTTATTTTCAATTGGGGACCATCGATGAACTGGCGGATCATCGAAATATTGTCTTCAAGAACCTCAATAAACCCTTGATGGATTCCTTTTAACATCGACTCCGTTTGCGGTTCTTCAATGGAACGTTTCGGTATACCTGTCGTGTTAAAGACAAACAGTTTATTCAATCCATCAATGATTAAAATCGTATCCCCGTGTAATAACGTATCTATAATATCCTCTAATTTTAGTTCATTGACTTCATTATATTCATATAATGCTGCAAGTGGATTAAATTGATCAGAGTGGTGTTCATACATTAGCGGGTGTAAAATTTTCTCTTGAATTTTTTTCTCATCAGCCAAACCTTTCACAAACAAAATCGCTGCTTCTTTTGTATGGTTAATAAGAAATTGCCGATGAATTAAATTAGCAATTTGAAGCTGATTTTGTAAAAGCTCTAAATTATCTCTTAAAGAGTAACTCCATATCATATCAATAGACTGTTGTTTCGTAGTTGTCTGCTTTGAGAAAAGCTTATTTTTCTTCCACTTCATAACCATTGATGAAACCCACCTTTTTTTCATCCTGTAGTCCCTATTATCTACTTATAGGAAACATTTATGCGCGATGGGTAAATCTTGTCTTTCCAGGGAACATTAAGGATAGGAATTGATAGAGGGGTTTGAAAAGATATGGCCAACGAATTGATTTTCATCATCATCTTGACGATTGCTTCTGTCCACCTTATTGGTTTTCTAATCCTCTTATTCGGTTGGAAAAGGATTGTGAAAAACATCGTTCACTCCATGGGGAAAATAGTGATTACTGACTCTTATGAAGAAAATATCACTGAATTAATACCAGGTGTGAAAAAGTACGGGTTATTAAGAATTATCGAAAATAGTTTGCGTGCTGAACGCCCTGAAGTTCTTCACCGCCCACTTGGATCCGTTCGTAAGTGGCCCAGTTTTGATGCCATTACCTTTATTCCAACGCAAACTGGCCCATTTCCGATTGATAAAAATGTAGAAATCGATATGAAAGTATTTATTGGCCCAAAGGCCAAAAAGCCTTTACGAATTGGCATTCCTTTAATGATTACCGGGATGGCGTATGGAGTTGGATTGAGTGAACAAGCAAAAATTGCGTTAGCACAAGCCTCTGCAAGGATGAATACCGCTATTAATAGTGGTGAAGGGGGCATTCTACCAGAAGAACGGCAACATGCCAAATACTATATTTTGCAATTTTCCAAAACGGAATGGGCAAAAGAAGAAGAGCATATAAAAAACGCCGATATGATTGAAATAAAATTCGGACAAGGAGCTTTAGCAGGTATGGGTTCGGTGATTCCTCCTGAAAAGTTAAAAGGGAGAGCACGAGAGGTGATGAACTTACAAGATGGGGAGGATGCCATTATCCATGAACAATTTTTTGAAAATCAAACATTAGAGGATTTTAAAGAACTGATTGACGAATTACGAACTTTTACAAAAGGTATTCCAATTGGCGTCAAAATGATGGCTGGTGGTAAAATTGAGCAAGATATAAACCATTTATTACAAATAGGCGTGGATTTTATTACGATTGATGGCGGCCAAGCAAGTACTCATGATGCCCCACCGATTTTACAAGACGATTTTGGAATTCCGACGTTACATGCTTTGATAAGGGCTGACCAATATTTGAAATCGATCAAAAAAAGGGAAGACGTTAGTCTCATTGTTTCGGGCGGCCTTTCTTCTCCCGGTGATTTTTTAAAAGTACTTGCTCTAGGAGCCGATGCGATTTATGTCGGTTCGGCCATTTTATTTGCCTTAAGTCACGCCCAAAGCGTTAAGCCGCTTCCATTTGAGCCACCTACACAAATGGTCTGGTACAACGGAAAATTTGCTAATCAATTTAATATACAAAAAGGTGCGGATGCCGCCTATCGTTTCCTCTATTCTAGTACGGAAGAAATGAAAATGGCTTTACGGGCGATGGGCAAAACTTCATTAAAGGAATTAACGCGCGATGACTTGGTGACGTATGATAAAGACTTAGCCCAAGATGCCCATATCCCATATACGTTTCATCCTTTGCAAAGCGAATAAATAGAAAAGAGGACTGGCCCCGCTTGGTAGATGCCAGTCCTTACACGTACAGTCGACGATGGGATTTATTTTCCAATAAACATTTGTGTCCAATAATGACCATTTTCTACATATCCAACACCGATATGGGTAAAGTTCGGATTTAAAATGTTTTTACGATGCCCTTCCGAGTTCATCCAATCGTTTACTACCTGTTCTGGTGAGCGTTGACCCATTGCAATATTTTCTCCAGCTGTTCGATAGCTAATACCAAATTGCTTCATCATATCAAATGGAGAACCGTACGTTGGGCTTGTATGAGAAAAATAATGATTACGAGCCATATCATTCGCTTTTTCACGTGCAACTTTAGCTAACTCCGGTTCAAATGTTAATGCTGGAAGTCCGAATTTTGCTCTTTCGTTATTCGTTAATTCAACTACTTTTTGTTCAAACGCTTTTACTTCATATGAAGAGGAGTTTGTTGGCTGATTGACCGATGGCACTTGTTGTGGTGGCGTTGTCACAGTTGAATTGGATTCTGGAACTTGAATCGTTTTAGGAACCTCTGTACATTTAGGCTGTGTCCCCTCTTCTACTGGAATTTGCTTATAGAACTTCGAATTTTTTGATTGATAGCTTGCTAAAATGTCATCAATCCATTGATGAACCTTTTGAACGTCCTTGTCGGTCATTTGGTAAACATACACTTTTCCATGCGTAGTCATATGACCTTGTGCGGCTTCAGCTTTTCCCACTAGCGGAGAAACAAGTAAAGCGAACGAAGTAACAGTTGAAAGCAACGCTTTTTTCTTCATCTTTTTATTACCTCCGACGTTTTTGTTTGCACCATCATCATATCATCGTATTTTTGTAACATTTGATAAGCGATTGTTAAAGAGTGATGAGTCAATTTTTGAATGGATGAAAGAGGAAATAAGGAAGGCGTTTAGTTTCTTGAAAAAGAAGTAACTCAATGGTTCTAGTGGTTTAAAGAAATAATTAGAAACAATACAAATTCCATCTAAAGAATTAAATTTTTTTCAACTATCCCAATAAATATATCGTAATTCACCCTTGACAAGTTATTCTGTCTCCTAGTTTTCTAACAATTTTTGCTGTCATGTAACAAAAGAACAAATTTCATAACAATTCTATCTAATAAGTAAAGGCTCTATTAAACGATACTGTTGATATTTATACATTACGCTTGTGGCGGACGCTTTCCGCGGGCAAGCCGCAAGCCGCTTCCCTCGCTACGCTCAAGTATGGGTCTTACGGCTTCTTGTTCCCGCAGGAGTCGCCGCCGTGTGAATAACTTGCTAAAAA